>JBAUTD010000662.1:0-3437 GCA_049582045.1 Burkholderiales bacterium | reverse complement strand
CTGAAGGCCGCGCCCTTGCCGGGCGCCGTGTCGACCACCACGTGCCCGCCGTGCTCGTGCACGATGCCGTGCACCGTCGAAAGCCCCATGCCGCTGCCGCGACCCACCTCCTTTGTGGTGAAGAACGGCTCGAACATGCGCTCGATCACCTGCGGCGCGATTCCCGGGCCGCTGTCGGCCACGCGCAACTCGACGTAGCGCCCTTCCACCGTCTGGTGGCAGGAGGCGCATACCGCGCCGCCCGCGTGCGCCGCCGGGCGCACGCTGACGCGAATCCTGCCCGCGCCGTCCATCGCGTCGCGCGCGTTGATGCACAAGTTGAGCAGGATCTGCTCGACCTGCACCGGGTCGATCATCACCGCCGGGGCGTCGGCCTCGAGCGCGGTGGCGAGCTCGACCGTAGAGGGCAGCGAGGAGCCGAGCAGCCGGACCGCATCCTCGACCAGCGGCGCGAGCCCGACCGCCCTGGGCTTGCCCTTCTGCGCCCGGCTGAAGGCGAGCATCTGCTGGATCAGCTCGCGCGCGCGGGTAGCGCCGTGCTGGGCCTGCTGCAGGTGGCGCGCGAGCTTGGCGTCGGCCTGCACCGCCTCGCGCTCGGCGGCGAGCGTGAGGTAGCCCATGATCCCGGTCAGGATGTTGTTGAAGTCGTGCGCGATGCCGCCCGTGAGATGGCCGATCGCCTCCATCTTCTGCGCCTGGCGCAGCTGCGCCTCGAGCTCGCGCCGCGCGGTGATGTCTCGCACCACCGAGAGCACGTGCGGCCGCCCCTTGTAGGTCACGGGCGAGCCGAGCACCTCGATGTAGACCTTCGAGCCGTCCTTGCGCGGCACGCGGCTTTCGGTGCGGTACGGGCGCCCGGACGCCACCTCGGCCAAGTAGCTGCGGAACGACCCGGCGCGCTGCTCCGAAATGATCGGGCCGAAGACCTTGCCGATCAGGTCCTCGCGCTGGTAGCCGTACATCGCGAGCAGCGCGGGATTGACGTCCACGATCTCGCCTTCGAGCGTGCGGATGATCATGCCGTCGAACGACGCGTTGAAGATCGAGCGGTACTGCTCCTCGCTCGCGCGCAGCGCCTCCTCGCGCCTGCGGCGCTCGGTGACGTCGTGCACCACGGTGAGGACGTGCCGCTCGCCGCGGTGCATGAACGGAATCGTCCGGACATCCGCCTGAAATCGCTCGCCGTCCTTGCGCACCGATTCGAGCTCGACGTGGCAGGTCTCCCCTGCGAGCGAGCGGCGCACGAAGCCCAGGCGCTGCTCGGCGTACTCCGGGGTCACGCTGCGCCACTCGAAGCCGCGCTGCCCGACCACCTCTTCGCGCCTCCAGCCGTACAGCCGCTCGTAGGCCGCGTTGACGTCGACGCGGCGCAGGGTCGAGTCCCAAAGCACGAGCGCGTCGTCGGTTGCGTTGAAGATCGCGCGATACTGCTCCTCGCTCGCGCGCATCGCCTGCTCGGTGCGCTTGCGCTCGGTGATGTCGCGCGCGATCGCGAGCACGTGCGGCCGCCCCTGGTACTGGATCGGCAGGTAGCGCATCTCGACCTCGAAGCGCGTGCCATCCCTGCGGACGGCGTCCGACTCGTAGACCACCCGCTCGCCGGCGAGCGCCCGGCGGTAGGCGTCGCGCACCTTGTCGTGCAGCTCGGGCGGCGCGAACAGCACCTTCTCCTGGCCGATCGTTTCCTCGCGCGTGAACCCGGTCATCTCGAGCAGCGCCGGGTTAACGTCGACCAGACGCAGGTCCGCGTCGCGCAGCACCAGCCCGTCGGTGGTGGCGTTGAATATCGCGCGGTACTGCTCCTCGCTCGCGCGAAGAGCCTGCTCGCGCTCGCGTCGCTCGCTGATGTCGCGCGCCACGGAAAGCACGTGCGGCCTGCCGTTGTACGTCACGAGCGAACCGAGCACCTCAATATGCACCTGCGATCCGTCCTTGCGCGGCAGGCGGGTTTCGGTGCGCACGGGTCGCCCGGCGGCAACCTCGGCGAGGTAGGCGCGGTAGGGCCCGGCGAGCGTCTCCGGAATGATGGGGCCGAAGGTCCTGCCGATGAGCTCTTCGCGCGTGTAGCCGTACATCGACTCGAGCGCCGGGTTGGCATCGACGATCTCCCCCTCGAGGGTGCGGATGATCATGCTGTCGAACGAGGCGTTGAAGATCGCCCGGTACTGCTCCTCGCTCGCGCGCAGCGCCTGCTCGCGCTCGCGCCGCTCGGTAATGTCGCGCGCAACCGTGAGCACATGGCGCTCGCCGCGATGCATGAACGGAATGGTGCGGATGTCGGCCTGGAAGCGCTCTCCATTCTTGCGCACCGATTCCAGCTCGACGCGGCAGGTCTCGCCGGCGAGCGAGCGGCGCACGAGGTCGAGGCGCGGCTCGCTGAACCGCGCCGGAACCCCGAGTGCCTCGTAGCCGCGCCCGATCACCTCCTCGCGCTTCCAGCCGTACAGGCGCTCGTAGGCCGTGTTGACGTCCACGCGCCGCAAGCTCGAGTTCCACAGCACCAGCGCGTCCTCCGAGGCGTTGAAGATGGCGCGGTACTGCTCCTCGCTCGCCTGCAGCGCCGCCTCGGCGCGCCGGCGCTCGAGCTCGACCATGGCGCGGGCGGCAAAGATCTTGAGCACCGATTCGATCAGTCCGGGCTCGTCGCTCGCACGGCGCGATGCAACCGCGATCAGCCCGCTCGCCTCGCCGCGCGCGTCGGTGAGCGGATAGCCCCCGTAGCTCTCCATCTCCTGGAAGTCCTCGTCGCGCGGGAAACGCTCGGCCAACCCCGACGCAAAGAAGCGGAACTGATGCCCGACGACCGTCTCGCAAGGCGTGCCGGCGATCGGGTACTCGAAGTCCTCGATCATGCGGCCATCGGCGTAGTAGGCGAGCATCCTCAGCTTGCTGGCGTCGCCCGGCGCGGGCAGCGCGATGAATGCCACCTCGACGTCGAGGATCGTGGCGAGCGAGCGCACCAGCTCGCGGAACACGCCTTCGCCGGCTGCGGTCGAGACCGCGAGCGCGGCGTTGCGCAGCGCGTCCTCGGTGCGGTTCGGGTCGTGCAGTTTCACGCCGGCCAGTCTATTGCACGCGGCGAGGCGCGGCGGGCACGGTTACCGAACTGAAACAATCGAAACCCGCCGGTTACCTGGCCGGCACGTAGCAGTAGCCCGCGCCGCGCACGGTCTTGATCAGCTGCGGCTTGTCCGGGTCCACCTCGAGCTTGCGCCGCAGGCGGGCGATGCGAATGTCGATCGAGCGGTCGAACGGCTCCCAGTCGCGGTTGCGCGTGAGATTGAGCAGCTGGTCGCGCGAAAGCACCTGGTTCGGATGCTCGACGAACACCCGCAGCAGGTCGAACTCCATGCTGGTGAGCGGGATTTCGGCCCCGTCGGCGTCGAGCAGGCGGTGCGCCGCGAGGTCGAGCGCGCAGCGCCCGAGCGTGACCGTGC
>JBAUTD010000661.1:0-4192 GCA_049582045.1 Burkholderiales bacterium | reverse complement strand
CGTTCGGGTCGCGCGCGCGCCGCAGCAGGCCCTTGCGCACCAGGCGGTCGATCATGCGCGTCATCGAGCCGGTGTCGGTGCTTTGCTCGCGCGCCAGGTCCGCGGCGCAGGACGCGCGCTGCTGGGCGACGTTGAGCAGGATGACGAACTGGGCGGCCGAGACGCCGTGCGGCGCCATTTCGCGATCGACCGCGGCAAAGAGCGAAGCGCGCACGCGCGCCACGAGGTAGCCGATGCTTTCCTCGGGGCTGTAGCTTGCGACGCTGTAAGGGACGGCGGCCATGGATAACTGCCTGGGCAGCGAATACTACTGCCTAGGCAGCGATTGTCAAGCCCCCGCCGCTAGCGCTGGTCGAAGTCGAGCACCAGGGTGCGCGTAAGCGGATGCGACTGGCAGGTCAGCCGGAAGCCGCGCGCGACCTCGTCGGCCTCCAGGGTGTAGTTGGCGTCCATGCGCACCTCGCCTTCGACCAGCTTCGCGCGGCAGGTGCAGCACACCCCGGCCTTGCAGGCGTAGGGCAGGTCCGCGCCTGCCTTAAGCGCCGCCTCGAGCACGCTCGGGCCGTCGCCGGCGAGCGCGAAGCGGTAGCGCAGCCCGTCGACGATAACGGTCACTTCGCTTGCTCCGGAAGCGCGGGCTTCCTGGGTCGAGGCGACCGCTTCGGGCCTCGGCGCAGGGACCCCGAAGCGCTCCAGGTGAATACGCTCGCGCGGCAGGCCGGCGGCGAGCAGTTCGGCTTCGACGTCCGCCATCATCGGATCGGGGCCGCAGACGAAGGCCTCGTCGATCGTCCCCGGCGGAATCAGCGTGCGCAGGAACTGCGCCACCTTGGCGCGGTCCAGGCGCCCGTTGAACAGCTCGATTTGCTGCGGCTCGCGCGAGAACACATGGTACAGCGCGAGCCGCGCGAGGTGCTTGTCCTTCAGGTCCTCGAGCGCCTCGTTGAAGATCACCGAGTCGAGCGCACGATTGCCGTAGACAAGCGTAAAGCGCGAGCGCGGCTCGCGCGCAAGCGTCGTCTTGACGAGCGACAGCACCGGGGTGATGCCGCTGCCGGCGGCAAAGGCGACATAGTGCCTCGCGTTGGCGGCATCGAGCGGCACGAAGAAGCGCCCCTCGGGCGGCATCGCCTCGAGCGTGTCGCCGGCTTTGAGCTCGCGGTTGGCCCAGCTCGAGAAGCGGCCTTCGGGCACCGCCTTGACCGCGATGCGCAGCTCGCCGTCGTCGATCCCCGAGCAGATCGAGTACGAGCGGCGCAGCTCCTCGCCGCCGAGATGCGCGCGCACGTTCAGGTACTGCCCCTGCGTGTGGCGAAAGCGCTCCGCGAGCGCGGGCGGCACGTCGAGCCCGAGCGAGACGCACTCGGCGGTCTCGCGCCGCACGTCCCTGACCGTCAGCGGGTGAAAGTGCGCCGTGGTCACAGCGGTTTGAAGAAATCGAACGGCTCGAGGCACTCCAGACAGCGGTAGTGGGCCTTGCACGCGGTCGAGCCGAACTCGGACACGCGCTCGGTGCGCGCCGCGCCGCAGCGCGGGCACTCGACGCTGCGCGGAAAGAGGTTCACGCGCCCGGGCGGCGCGATGCCGAATTCCTTGAGCTTCTCGCGTGCCGCCGGCGCGATCCAGTCGGTGCTCCAGGCCGGCGCGAGCACCGTCTTCACCCTCACCTCGGCCCAGCCCGCCTGAGTGAGACGCCCGACGATCTCCTCTTCGATCATGTGTATCGCCGGGCAGCCGGAATAGGTCGGCGTGATCGCCACCTCGAGCGCGCCCGCCGCCTGCGTCACCCCGCGCACGATGCCGAGCTCGGTGATCGAGACTACCGGGATCTCGGGATCGGTGATGCCTGCGAGTACCTGCCAGGGGTCTACCATCGCGCTCCCGGGTGGGCGCGCGGCAGGCACTGCATCTCGGCCAGCAGGTAGCCCAGGTGCTCGCTGTGCACGCCGCGCTTGCCGCTCGAGACGAATTTCGTCGCAGCGGGAAGCGCGAGCGTCGCCTGCTCGATGAGCGGTGCGACCTGCGCGAGCCACGGCGCGCGCAGCGCCTGCGCGTCGGGATCCACCTCGTCGGGGGCGAACAGCTCGTGCGTGTAGGGCCACAGGCGCTCGAGCGCGGCCTGGGCGCGGCGGTGCGAGTCCTCGGTGCCGTCGCCGAAGCGCAGCGTCCAGTCGGCGCTGTGGCGCCAGTGGTAGTCGGCCTCCTTCTTCGACTTGGCCGCAATGCCCGCGAAGTCGCTATCCGCGCCGCCCGCCAGGCGCTCGAGCAGAACGCGCTGGTAGGCGTCGAACAGCATGCGGCGCACGATGGTGAAGGCGTAGTCGCCGTTCGGCAGCTCGACCAGGGTGCAGTTGCGGAACTCGTGCTGCGCGCGCAAATAGGCGAGCGCATCCTCGTCGCGCCCCCTGCCCTCGCGCGCGCCGGCGAGGCTGAGCCACAGCCGCGCCTGGCCGATCAGGTCGAGCGCGATGTTGGCCGAGGCGATGTCCTCCTCCAGCTGCGGGCCATGGCCGAGCCACTCGGCCAGCCGCTGGCCGAGGATCAGCGCGTTGTCGCCCATGCGAAGGGCGAACTCACATGTGCTCGAGTTCATCGGGCAGCTGGTAGAAAGTCGGGTGGCGGTAGATCTTGTCGGCCATCGGCTCGACGAAGCTCTCGTGCTCGTCCGGGTCCGAGGCCGCGATGGCGGCCGAAGGGACGACCCAGATCGAGACGCCTTCGTTCCTGCGCGTGTAGACGTCGCGCGCCATCTGGATCGCCATCTTCGCGTCCGGCGCGTGCAGGCTGCCGCAGTGCTTGTGATCCAGGCCCTGCTTGGAACGGATGAAGACCTCCCACAACGGCCATTCCTTCTCGCTCATGCGGCCTCCTTGCGTGAATGCTTCTGTGCATAGGCGAGCGCGGCCTCCCGCACCCAGCGGCCCTCCTCGTAGGCCGCAACGCGCGCGGCGAGGCGCTCGCGGTTGCAGGGCCCGTCGCCGTTGACCACGCGCCAGAACTCGTCCCAGTCGATCGGACCGAAGTCGTAGTGCCCGCGCTCGGCGTTCCACTCAAGCTCCGGGTCGGGCACCTCGAGCCCCAGCAGCTCCGCCTGCGGCACCGTGACGTCGACGAACTTCTGCCGCAGCTCGTCGTTCGAGACGCGCTTGATCTTCCACTTCATGGACTGGGCCGAGTGGGTGCTGTCCTTGTCCGACGGGCCGAACATCATCAGGCACGGCCACCACCAGCGATCGAGCGCGTCCTGCGCCATCGCCTTCTGCTCGGGCGTTCCGCGCGCGAGCGCGAGCATGATGTCGAAGCCCTGGCGCTGGTGGAAAGATTCCTCCTTGCAGATCCGGATCATGGCGCGCGCGTAAGGCCCGTAGGAGCAGCGGCAGATCGGAATCTGGTTCATGATCGCGGCGCCGTCGACCAGCCAGCCGATCGCGCCGACGTCTGCCCAGGTGAGCGTCGGGTAGTTGAAGATCGACGAGTATTTCGCCTTGCCCGAGTTGAGCGCCGCCATCATCTGGTCGCGCGACTGGCCGAGCGTCTCGGCCGCCGAGTACAGGTACAGCCCGTGCCCGGCCTCGTCCTGCACCTTGGCGATCAGGATCGCCTTGCGCTTCAGGCTCGGCGCGCGCGTGATCCAGTTGCCCTCGGGGTACATGCCGACGATCTCGGAATGGGCGTGCTGCGAAATTTGTCTCAGCAGCGTTCGGCGGTAGGCCTGGGGCATCCAGTCGCGCGGCTCGATCTTTGCGTCGGCGTCGATCCTGGCCTGGAAGCGCGCCTCCTCGGGCGTATCGCCCGCGAGCTGCACCTGCCCGGGCAAGTCCATCGATTGGGTGTACATCGCGCCCTCCTCGCGGAAATGATACAGTTTCCTTGCCTCCAGTCAACTTTTCTGTATCATTTTCGAATGTCCCCCGTCTCCCGTCGCGCTGCGCCGCCGCGCGCGATTCCGCTCATCGTCACCGTGTTGGGCGACGCCGTGCTGCCCTTCGGCGGGCGCGTCTGGCTCGGCTCGCTGATCCGGCTGCTCGCGCCGCTCGGCGTGTCCGAGCGTCTGGTGCGCACCGCGGTCTATCGCCTTGCGCGCGAGCACTGGCTGCGCGCCGAGGCGCTGGGGCGCCGCAGCGACTACCTGCTGACCGACTTCGGGCGGCGCCAGTTCGAGGCCGCCGAGCGCCATATCTACGCCAGCGGG
>JBAUTD010000660.1:0-1889 GCA_049582045.1 Burkholderiales bacterium | reverse complement strand
CACGAGCGCCGAGGACCTCGCCTGGGTCGGCCCGCACCGCGTGCCGCTCGCGCTCAAGGCGTTCCAGGACCCGGTGAAGCTGAGCGGCGCGGTGGACAAGCTCCCGCGCAGCTACATCTATTGCACCAAGTCGCGCCCGGGCGACGTGTTCCGCCAGTTCCGCGAGCGCGCGAAGAAAGAGGGCTGGCAGTGCTTCGACATCGACGCGAGCCACAGCCCCAACGTCACCGCGCCCGACGCGCTGGCCGAGATCCTCGAAGTGATCGCGGCGACGCGCGCTTGATCTATCGCAAAGGCCCGGGGAACGAGCGCGGCTAGGCTTGGTCCATTCCTTTTTGCAGCGGAATGGATCCCATGGCACAAGTACCCGCGCAGACCAAGTCCGAAGCGCCTTCGCACGCGCACGGCTTCACCTTCACGCTGGAGCAGCAGGAGGGCTACGAATTCCGGGTCAAGTTCGACTGGCCCGGCGTCGCCGAGCTCACGCTCGACGAGCCCGAGCCGCTCGGCAAGAAGCACGGACCGAACGCCGCGCGCCTGGTCGCCGCGGCGGTGGCGAACTGCCTATCGGCCAGCCTGGTGTTCTGCCTGCAGGGCAAATTCAAGCAGAAGCCGGGGCCGATCAAGGCCCAGGTCAGCGGGCGCCTGGAGCGCAACGAGCGCGGGCGCTACCGCATCGAGGGCATCGACGTCGCGATCCAGATGTCCGACGACTCGAGCGCGATCCAGCACTTCGACCGCTGCGCCGAGCAGTTCGAGGATTTCTGCATCGTGACCGAGAGCATCCGCAAGGGCATCCCGGTGAAGGTCAAAGTGACCGACGCAACCGGGCGTGTGGTGCACCAGGGCGGCTGAAGCGCGAGGAGATCCGATCAGCGCTCGGCGAGAATGCCGAGGGCGCCGGGCATCCCGCAGATTCACGCGACGAGCCGGGCCGCCGCCGCGTAGAGGACGATGGCAAACGCCCGGCGCAGGACGCCGACCGGCAGCCGGCTCGTGAACCGTGCGCCGACCGGCGCCATCAGCATGCTCGGCAACACGACGCCGAGCAGAGCGGGCAGGTTCACGTAGCCGAGGCACAGCGGCGGCAGGTCGCCATGCATCGTGCCGGAGAGGATATAGCCCAGCGTCCCGGCCGCCGCGATCGGGAAATTGATCGCGGCCGCTGTGCCTATGGCCCTTGGCAGCGCGACGCCGCACCAGCCAAGCAGCGGGATTGTCAGCGTCGCGCCGCCGAAACCGACGCTTCCGCACAAGGCGCCGATCGCTGTTCCGATGCACGCCATTGCGCGCCGCCCGAGCGGCCGCGCCATGACCGGCGGCGTCAACCCGAGCAGCATCTGGCTCGCAATGACCGCGACGTACAAGGCCAGCGCCGTACGCGTTGCAGCAACCGGCACCATGCTGGACCCCGCCGCCCCGGCAAGCGCTCCGGCGACGACACCCGGGGTGATCCACCTCACCGGCTGCCAAAGTATCGTGCGCCGCGCGTGGTGCGCCCGGGCGCTGGAGAGCGAGGTGAGGAGCACGGACGCCATCGAGGTGCCAAAGGCGAGAGGCAGGGCAAGCCCGGCGGGCATGTCGTTGCTCGAAAGCGCGAACACGAGCGTCGGCACGATCACGATGCCGCCGCCGATGCCGAGCAGGCCGGCGAGGAATCCCGCCAGACTGCCGGCCGCGGCGATCAGGCTCCAGCTTGTCAGGCTCCCGTCCATGACGTTCCGGTGTTCGGCCCGGTGGCGATCAGTCCGCGCTCGAGTCGTCGATACCGCGCAATTCGTCTGGCGTGTAGGTGACCGGGTCTGCCTTGCGCCAGTCGAAGCCCGTCGTGGTGGCGGCGTTCTGCGCTGCCGGGGCGCTCGGGGTATCGGCGGCGGGGCCCGCCGACG
>JBAUTD010000659.1:0-2379 GCA_049582045.1 Burkholderiales bacterium | reverse complement strand
CCAGCGCCGCGGGCGAGAAGTCCGACGTGCTGGCATGCCCGCGACGCGCGTGCGGGCGCTCGCCGACGTAGACCGTCACGCCGATGCCCTTGTCGCGGTTGTGCTCGATGGTCTCGACGGCGCCCTTGCGCACGGTTACCGACAGGCCGCGGCCCTCGGAGACGTCGCACTCGCAGGCGCTCGCGCCAAGCCGTTTTGCGTGTCCGACGACCGCGGCGGCGAACTCTCGCAGCTGCGCGGCGCTGTAGGTGAAGCGATGGCTGTTTGTCATGGCGCGCTATGATAGCAGCGCGATGCAGGACGAGATCCCGAGCAAGACGCGTAAGAAACAGGCAATGCACGAGCTGCAGGCGCTCGGCGCAGCGCTGGTTGCGCTGCCCGACGGATCGCTTGCTTCGCTCTCCCTGCCCGACTCGCTCGCGCAGGCGATCGCCGAAGCGCGGCGCATCACCAGCCGCGAAGGCAAGCGCCGCCAGCTGCAGTACATCGGGCGCCTGATGCGGGACCTCGACCCCGAGCCGATCCGGACCGAGCTCGATCGCATCGAGGGCCGCTCCGCCGTCGAAGCGGCGCGCCACCGGCGCCTTGAGCAGCTGCGCGCGCGGCTGCTGGAAGACGACGAGGCCCTCACCGAGTTCGCGCGCGAGCATCCGGCAGCCGACCTGCAGGCGCTGCGGGCGCTGATTCGTAACGCGCGCCGCGAGCAGCTCGAAGGCCGCCCGCCGCGCGCATTCCGCGAGCTTTTTCGCCTGCTGCGCGAGGCCGCCGCGCCTTAAGCCGGAGTTAAGTCGCCGCCGGCATGCTCCCGAAAAGGAGACGGCAATGGCGAACTCGCACTCTGATGCACTGGTACTGTTCGGCGCCACTGGCGATCTGGCATACAAGAAGATCTTTCCTGCGCTGCAGGCGCTGGTACGAGCCGGCCAGCTGGACGCGCCGGTGATCGGCGTCGCCCTGAGCGGCTGGGACGTCGAGCGGCTACGCGCGCGCGTGCGCGACAGCCTGAAGGCCCACGGCCTGGCCGATGACCGGGCGAGCGCCCGGCTGTGCGACCTGCTGCGCTACGTCGACGGCGACTACCGGGACAAGACGACCTTCCGACGCGTCGGCGAGGCGCTCGGCGGCGCGCAGCGGCCGCTGCACTATCTGGCCATCCCGCCGAGCATGTTTCCGACCGTGATCGAAGGGCTGGGCGCGCTGGATAGCACCCGCGCGGCGCGCGTGGTGGTGGAGAAGCCCTTCGGGCGCGACCTCGCCTCGGCGCGGTCCCTGAACGGCACCCTGCACCGCGTGTTCGAGGAGCGTGCGATCTTCCGCATCGACCACTACCTGGGCAAGGAGCCGGTGCAGAACTTGCTCTATTTTCGCTTCGCGAACTCGTTTCTCGAGCCGCTGTGGAACCGCAACCATGTCGCCGGCGTGCAGATCACCATGGCCGAGGAATTCGGCGTCGAGGGACGCGGGCGTTTCTACGAGGAAGTGGGCGCGCTGCGCGACGTGGTGCAGAACCACATGCTGCAGGTGGTCGCCATGCTCGCCCTCGAGCCCCCGATTGGCTACTCGGCTGACGCCCTGCGCGACGAGAAGACGAAGGTGTTCAAGTCGGTTCGCACCCTCACCGGCAAGAGCCTGGTGCGGGGCCAGTACCAGGGCTATCGTGACGAGGACGGCGTGGCCAAGGACTCGCCGGTGGAAACCTTCGCCGCAATGCAGGTTCACCTCGATTCCTGGCGCTGGAGCGGCGTGCCGTTCTTCATCCGCGCCGGCAAGCACCTGCCGCTCACCGCCACCGAGGTGATGGTCGAGTTGCGCAGGCCGCCGCACAACGTGTTCGGCGGCGAGCTGCCGCCGAACTGCAACTACCTGCGATTCCGTCTCGGGCCGGGGCACGTAGCGATCGCCATGGGCGCCCTGTCCAAGAAACCGGGGGCGGAAATGAAGGGCGACGAGGTGGAGCTCTACGTGTGCAATACGCGCGACGACGAGGCCGGCGCCTACGAGCGCCTGATCGGCGACGCCATGAAGGGCGACGCGACGCTTTTCGCGCGCGAGGACGGCGTCGAGGAAGCTTGGCGCATCGTCGATCCGGTCCTGAGGAAACCGACCCCCGTGCACGTCTACGAGCGCGGCTCGTGGGGTCCGGCGCAAGCCGACAAGATGACCGAGAAACTGGGCGGCTGGCACGCGCCTCAGGCGCAGGCGCGCTAGACTGCGCGCAAACACCCAAGGGGGATCATATGCTGCAACTCGAGCGGCTGTTTCGCGCCGAGGTCACGCTCGCGCCGGCGCAGGAAATCGGCGACGGCCCGCTCGGCCGACGCCGCATCATCCCGATCACGGGCGGCGAAGTGTCGGGAGCGCGCCTGTCCGGCCGGGTGC
>JBAUTD010000658.1:0-2808 GCA_049582045.1 Burkholderiales bacterium | reverse complement strand
CGTCACGACCAGCGCGAGCGCGAGCGCCGCGACGCCGAGCTGCGGTACCGGGGTAGCGGGCGCGCCGAGCTCCACCAGCGGCCGGTACAGCGCGCGGGTGATCTCGCGGTAGTCGCCGGCGAGGAGCGCGAGCGTCGCGCTGAGCTCGATCAGAATCAGAATGAGACGCCGAGCGCCGTAGGTGTTGAGCGCGCCGCGCTCGGGCAGGACGGACAGCAGTGCGAGGTTGAGCGGCACGAACAGGCACAGCGCGGCGAAGACGGTCCTGGCGGGGAAGCCGGACAGTCCGTGCGCGAGGAACAGCTCGAAGCCGGCGGTGGCCATCAGCAGCGTGAGGACCGCGAACAGCGCGCGGCCGCGCTTGAACGCGACGCTTACGATCAACCCGGCGCCAAGCGCGAACCAGGGGCCGAAAACGCGCAGCGGCGCGAGGAACCCGGGCAGGTCCGGCGCGGCGCGGATCAGCAGGGCGGCCGCCGCGAGCAGAGCGACCGGCAAGGCGAAGCTTTCCCAGGCGGTGCGCGCCGCCTGAGCGGGCGAAGCGGCGGCTGCGACGAATCTGCCGGTATCCGTCATGTCCACCGTCCGACGATACAGCGATCGCGCAAATCGGTGGGCGAAATCGGCGCGTCATTGCGACATAGTTGGCTGTCGCCGCAACGCGACTATTCGCGCAGGAAAGTCGCTCCCTTCTCGGCGATCAGGTAGGTCGGGGCGTTGGTGTTGCCCGAGGTGATGCGCGGCATGATCGAGGCGTCGATCACGCGCAGCCGCCCGATGCCGCGCACGCGCAGCCGGTCGTCCACAACGGCGAGCGGGTCCTTGCCCATCTTGCAGCTGCCGATGGGGTGAAAGATCGTCGTGCCGAGCTCACCTGCGGCCTTTTCAAGATCTTCATCGCTTTCAATCCGGACCCCCGGACGGAACTCCTCCGGCTGGTACTTTGCCAGCGCCTTGGCCGCCATGATGCGGCGCGTGAAGCGCATGCCGGCGACCGCGACCCGCCGGTCCTCCTCGCTCGAGAGGTAGTTGAGCTTGATCTCGGGGTAGGCGGCCGGATCGGGCGAGGCGATGCGCACCCAGCCGCGCGAGCTCGGGCGCAGGTTGCACACGCTCGGCGTGATGGCGGGGAAGCGGTGCAGCGGGTCGCCGAACTTGTCGAGCGACAGCGGCTGCACGTGCCACTCCATGTTCGGCGTCGGCTGCGAGGGGTCGCTGCGCGCGAAGGCGCCCAGCTGCGAGGGCGGCATGGTGAGCGGCCCGGTGCGAAACAGCAGGTACTCGAGCCCCATCGCCGCCTTGCCGATCAGGCTGTTGGCGCGCTCGTTGAGCGTGCGCGCCCCGCGCACCTTGTACTGCATGCGGATCTGCAGGTGGTCGTGCAGGTTCTCGCCCACGCCCGGGAGATCATGGAGGACTTCTATTTTCCGGGATTGAAGCAGAGACCCGGGACCGATGCCCGATAGCTGCAGGATCTGGGGAGATCCGATCGCGCCCGCGGCGAGCACCGTCTCGCGCTTCGCCTCGACGAAGCACTCCCCGTGCTCCGGGTGGCGGAATTCGACGCCTTCCGCCGAGAGATTTTTCAGTCGAAGTCTTGTAACAAGACAATTTGTCAAAACAGTCAAATTCGCCCGATGCATCACCGGGCGCAGAAAGGCGTTGGTCGCGCTCCAGCGCCGGCCGCGCTTCTGGTTCATCTGGAAGTAAGCGCAGCCCGAGTTGTCGCCGCGGTTGAAGACCTTGATCGGCGCGATGCCGCATTCGGCCGCCGCCTCGCGCCAGGCGTCGAGGATCTCCCAGTGCACGCGCGGGTCCTCGACGCGCATCTCGCCGCCGGCGCCGTAGCCGTCCGCCGCGCCGTGCTGGTAGTCCTCGAGCTTCTCGAACAGCGGCAGCACCTCGTCCCACGACCAGCCGCGGTTGCCCAGCGCCGCCCAGTGGTCCCAGTCGGCCTTCTGGCCGCGCATGTAGATCATGGCGTTGATCGACGAGCAGCCGCCGAGCACGCGGCCGCGCGCGTAGTGGATCGAGCGCCCCGCGAGGTGCTCGTCGGGCGCGGTCTTGTAGCACCAGTCGGTGCGCGGGTTGGCGATGGTGTACAGGTAGCCGACCGGCACGTCGATCCAGAACCAGTCGTCCTTGCCGCCCGCCTCGAGCAGCAGCACCGAGACGGCGGGGTCGGCCGACAGGCGATTGGCGAGCAGGCAGCCGGCGCTGCCCGCGCCGACGATCACGTAGTCGTAGGATCCGAAGCGCGTTGTCATCCAGTCTCTCCTTGCGCGACTATTCTAGCGACATGACCGACGCTGAATCACCCGGCGATACCCTGTCCAGTGCACTTCAGGCCGTGCGCGAGCGCCACTGCGATCCGGCGGGCCTGCTGTGCGACTACGCCGGGCTGCGTCGCTCGCCCGAGCGCGAAGCGCTGGCGGCGGCGCTTGCCGGGCTCGAGGAATTCGATCCCCGCCGCGCGCCGATCCCGGGACCGATCGGCTTCTGGCTGAACGCCTACAACGCCTGCGCGCTGATTGCGGCGCTGGAAGCGTTTCCGGGTCAGGAGGTGCGCCGGATCGAGCGCTTCTTCGAGCGGGCCCGCGTGTGCGTGGCCGGGCTGGCCTATTCGCTCGACGACATCGAGCACGGCCTGCTGCGCGGCAACGCCCACCGGCACGGCAGGCTGTTCGGGCCGCTGGGGCGCGACGACCCGAGGCTCGCCTTCACGCCGCTCATCTTCGACGAGCGGATCCACTTCGCGCTCCATTCGGCCTGCCGCTCGAGCCCGGCGCTGCGGGTCTATCACGCGGG
>JBAUTD010000657.1:0-2838 GCA_049582045.1 Burkholderiales bacterium | reverse complement strand
CGTCACGACCGCGTCGACCGTGCGCAGGCGCGCACGCGGCTCGCGCAGCGGGCCCGCAGGCAGCAGGAAGCCATTGCCGAAGCCGCGCGCGTCCACGACGCAGATCTCCAGCTCGCGCGCGAGGCGGTAGTGCTGCAGCCCGTCGTCGAGCACGATGATATCGACGTCCGGGTGCTGGTGGCGCAAGGCCTCGCACACGCGCACCCTGTCGGGCCCTACCCACACCGTGCAGCCGCTGCGTCGGGCGAGCACGATCGGCTCGTCGCCGACCTCGCCGGGCTCGGAGGCGATCGTCGCCTCGCGCGGCGCCTCCAGGCGTGCGCCGTAGCCGCGCGACACGATGCCCGGCGTCCAGCCACGGTCCTTCAGGAACTCCGCCAGCCACAGCACCAGCGGTGTCTTGCCGCTGCCGCCCGCCACAAGGTTGCCCACCACGATCACAGGCACCCCCGCGCGGTGGCTCTTCAATATCTTCAGGCGGTAAAGCAGACGGCGCACGAACACGGCGGCGCGAAAAACCAGACTGACCGGCCACAGCAGCCATGCCAGAGCGCCGCGGTGGGTCCAGTGCCGGCTCAGGGTCTGCGCGCCGGCGCGGTTACCCGCCCGGGCCGCTCTGCGTAGTGAAGGTGATCTGCGTCAGCCCCGCAACGCGCGCGGCCTCCATGACGCGGATCACCGACTGGTGGGTCGCTTTGGCATCTGCGCTGATTACGACCACGGGGTCCTTGAGCGTCGCGCCCGCGCGCCGCAACGCGTCCGCGAACTGCTCGACGCCGGAGAAGACGACCGGCGTCTGGTCGATGACGTAATCGCCCTGCGCGTTCACCAGCACCGAAATCTCGTTCGGCCGCTCGCGCTGCTTTTCGGCGTTCGCGGTCGGCAGGTTGATCTTGAGCTCGGTGTATCTGGAGTAGGTCGTGGTGATCATGAGAAAGATCAGGATCACCATCATCACGTCGATCAGCGGAACCAGGTTGATCTCCGGCTCCTCCTTCGCGCGGCCGCGCTGGAAATTCATGCCCTCTCGCCGTGGACGATGTCCACCAGCTTGGCCGCCGCCTGCTCCATGCGCACCACGAAGCCGTCGACCTTGTTCTTGAAGTGACGGTAGAAGATGAGCGACGGAACCGATATGCCGATGCCGAACGCCGTGTTGTACAGCGCCACCGAGATCCCGTGCGCGAGCTGCTGCGGGTTGGCCCCGGTCGGGGACTGCGAGCCGAAGATCTCGATCATCCCGATCACGGTGCCGAACAGTCCCAGCAGCGGCGCGGCGCTGGCGATGGTGCCAAGCGTGGTGAGAAAGCGCTCGAGGTCGTGCCCCACGGCGCGCCCCGCTTCCTCGATCGCCTCTTTCATGACGTAACGCGAGCTCTTGAAGTTGCGCAACCCGGCCGCGAGCACCTGGCCGAGCGGCGAATCGCTGGCAAGCTTGTCGATCACGTCATCCGACAGCCCCTGGCGCCGGTAGACCGCGACCACCTGCTCGAACAGACTGGGCGGGATGATCCGGGCATCGCGCAGGCTGACCGAGCGCTCGATGATCAGGGCAACCGCGATGACGGAGGCCAGAAGCAGAAACCAGATCGGCCAGCCTGCGTCGTGGATGATCGCGAACACCCTTGTTCCTCGCTTATGGTCAGGCTCCGGAGCGCGAACTTTAGCCAAACCGCCGCGCTGCGGCAAGCCGATGACGCGGCGCAAAAAGGCCGCGCATGTCGGCGCGCAGCGACATTCCGGTCGCCGTCGTCGCCACCTCGTCGCGCGTGAACCTGGCCCGTGATCCCCTTATCCACAAAAGCTGTGGATAAGTTTGTGGATTGTCGTTGAACAGTTGAACGCATGAGCCTTGCAAGGCCCACAAAGTCGGTGGCGATCAATTTTTGAGCAGCGATTTTCGCCTCTATTACAGCGCGTTACGCAACAGAATCGGCCTCCGTGCGGTTCGTCTGCAGCGCGGCTCGACGACATTGCGTCCGTGTGGATAGGTGTAAGCTGGCACTAACCATCGCAACCGCTCACATGCCGACGCCAAACGGCGAGATCGCCTCCCTCGAGGGCGCCCAGCAGGCGCCGGTAAGCGTGTCGCAGCTGCTGAAGAGCGTGCGCGATGTTCTCGAGCACCGTTTCGCCCTGATGTGGGTCGCGGGCGAAATCTCGAATTTCACGCGCGCCGCCTCCGGACACTGGTACTTCACGCTCAAGGACGACGACGCTCAGGTCGACTGCGTGATGTTTCGCGGCCGCTCCGCGTATCTGGACTGGACCCCCAAGGAAGGCGCACGCGTCGAAGCGCGCGTGCTGGTGACGCTGTACGAGCCGCGCGGCCGCTTCCAGCTGAACGTCGAGACCATGCGCCACGCCGGGATGGGACCGCTGTACGAGCGCTTCCTGCGCCTGAAGGAGCAGCTCGCGCGCGAGGGCCTGTTCGACGCGTCGGCCAAGCGCGAGCTGCCCGCTCATCCGCGCGCGATCGGCGTGCTCACCTCGCTTGCGGCCGCGGCACTGCGCGACGTGCTTACGACGCTTGCGCGGCGTAATCCGTCGCTGCCGGTCATCGTCTATCCGGTGCCGGTTCAGGGCGACGGCGCGGCCGGGCGCATTGCCGCAATGCTGCGCACGGCCAACACGCGCGCGGAATGCGACGTGCTGCTGCTGGTGCGCGGCGGCGGCTCGCTCGAGGACTTGTGGCAGTTCAACGAGCAAGCTGTCGCGCGCGCGATCCGCGCCTCGCGCATCCCGGTCGTCGTCGGCGTCGGACACGAAACGGATTTCACGATCGCCGATTTCGCCGCCGACCAGCGCGCGCCCACGCCGACCGCGGCAGCCGAGCTG
>JBAUTD010000656.1:0-11983 GCA_049582045.1 Burkholderiales bacterium | reverse complement strand
GTCGTCGGCGTTGCGCGCGAAGCGGTAGATCGCGGCCACGCAAGCGCGCTCGGGCGCGGGCAGCAGCAGCGACGCGACCGGGAAGTTCTCGTAGTGCTCGACGGACACCGCTAGATTCTAAATGGCGCAGGGAGCGGCGACACCGAATGCGCCCGGAACGGCAAAGCCCAATCGCTAGAAGCTCACGTTGAGCCCGATGCTTAGGTTGCGCTGCACGACGTTTGCCTCGACGGTGCCGACGCTGACGAACCATGCTCTGCGCCAGCCGGGAGCCAGGGAATTCCCGATCACGTAGTTGAGCAGCAGCGCTGTGCCGAAGTACGCGTTCACGCGGCCCATGCTGGGGGTCGTGCCGAGGATCGGGTTGATTTCGCGGAGCGCGTCCGGGTTGCGCGCGACCTGCCGGGTCTGCGCCCAATCGGCTACCAGAAGCACCGAGGACATGGCAAATGACGTCCGCTCTTCCATGGTCCACTCATCCGCCGCGTGGGCGATGCCGAGCTGTGCCAGCAGCGCGAAGGCGACGGTGGCAAGGCGCAGCCCTTGCCTAAAGCCCTTGCGGTCCAATTTCAAGTGTGCGCTCCCTAGAACTAGTCGGCGTCGAGGGGTATTAATACATCGCGTCCTTTCTGTTGTTTGTGCGCATGTGTGTGCGCCTTTTTCAGACGATCGAAGTGGACGTCGCTTGATTCTTAAGGAGAAAAGGTGCCGTGCACACGGCGGATGGGGCGTTTTCCACAGTATAATGGAGCGCACTTTGCAATCATTTGCAGTACCCGCTTCGGGCGAAGGTGGCGGAATTGGTAGACGCACTGGATTTAGGTTCCAGCGCGGAAACGCTTGTGGGTTCGAGTCCCACCCTTCGCACCATAGGCGACAAAGAGGAAGCGATACGCATGGCGGAAAACGTGGAAAACCCGGGCCCCCTGGAACGGCGGCTGTCGATGTCGGTGCCGGTCGACGAGATCGAGCGCCAGGTTGACGAGCGGCTCAAGAAGCTCGCGCGCAACGTCAAGATGCCGGGCTTCCGTCCCGGCAAGGTGCCGATGAAGCTGGTGGCGCAGCAGTACGGCTCGCAGGTGCGCGGCGAGGTGCTGAGCGACGCGGTGCAGAAGGCGTTCACCGACGCGGTCAAGGAGCAGAACCTGCGCGTGGCGGGCTACCCGCGGATCGAGAAGCACGACGGCGGCGACGACAAGGCGCTCGAGTTCAGCGCCACGTTCGAGGTCTATCCCGAGTTCGCGCCCGGCGACGTCAGCGGCGCAACGATCGAGCGGCCGCAGGTGACGGTGGACGACGCGGCGGTCGAGCGCACGCTCGAGATTCTGCGCAAGCAGCGCACCCAGTTCGTCGCCGTGACGCGCGCGGCGCAGGACGGCGACCGGGTCACGGTCGATTTCGAGGGCACGATCGGCGGCGCCCCGTTCGAAGGCGGCAAGGGGACCGGATTCGCGTTCCTGCTCGGCGAGGGGCGCACGCTGCCGGAGTTCGAGGCGGGCGCGCGCGGCATGGCGCCCGGCGAGCGCAAGACCTTCGAGCTCACTTTCCCCGCCGACTACCAGGGCAAGGAGGTGGCGGGCAAGGCTGCCTCCTTCGCGCTCGAAATGAAGACGGTGGAAGAGCCCCGGCTCCCCGGGCTCGACGCAGAGTTCGCCAAGTCGCTCGGCGTGGCCGACGGCGACCTGGACAAGATGCGCGCCGAGGTCAAGGCGAACGTCGAGCGCGAAGTGCACAAGCGGGTGGAGGCGCGGCTCAAGGGCCAGGCGCTGCAGACGCTGCTCGACGCGACCAAGATCGATCTGCCGAAATCGCTGGTGCAGATGGAGGCGCAGCAGCTGGTCGAGCGCGCGGCGGCCGACCTGCAGTCGCGCGGCGTCAAGCTCGAGCAGGTTCCGCTCGAGCCACAAGCGTTCGAGGACAGCGCCAGGCGGCGCGTCGCGCTCGGGCTGATCATCGGCGAGCTCGCGCGCGTCGAGGGGCTGCAGCCCAAGCCCGCGGAGGTGCGCGCGCTGATCGAGCAGGAGGCGCAGGGCTACGAGAGCCCGGCCGAGGTAGTAAAATGGTTCTACATGCAGCCGCAACGCTTGTCCGAGATGGAAGGCCTCGCGCTCGAGGGCAACGTCGTAAGATGGGTGCTCGGCAAGGCCAAGGTGGCGGACAAGGCGATGTCGTTCGACGAACTGATGGGGAGCGGCGCATGATCTGGCAGAAATCGGCGCCCGAGACGCAGAGCCTCGGGCTCATTCCGATGGTGATCGAGCAGTCGGGGCGCGGCGAGCGCGCCTACGACATCTATTCGCGCCTGCTCAAGGAACGGGTGGTGTTCCTGGTCGGGCCGGTCACCGAAACGACGGCCAACCTGATCGTGGCGCAGATGCTGTTCCTCGAGTCCGAGAACCCGGACAAGGACATCTTCTTCTACATCAACTCGCCCGGCGGCGCGGTGTCGGCCGGCCTCGCGGTATACGACACGATGCAGTTCATCAAGCCGCACGTCAGCACGCTGTGCATCGGGCAGGCCGCCAGCATGGGCGCGCTGCTGCTCGCCGCGGGCGAGAAGGGCAAGCGCTACTGCCTGCCGAACTCGCGCGTCATGATCCACCAGCCGCTCGGCGGCTTCCAGGGACAGGCCTCCGACGTCGAGATCCACGCGCGCGAGATCCTGTACATCAAGAACAGGCTGAACGAGATTCTCGCCAAGCACACCGGCCAGCCGATCGAGAGGATCGCGAAGGACACCGACCGCGACAATTTCCTGTCCGGAGACGACGCGGTACAGTACGGGCTGGTGGACAAGGTGCTGATGTCGAGGGAAAACAGCTAGGAGCGCCCATGTCGGACAAGACCTCCTCGAGTGAGAAGCTGCTGTACTGCTCGTTCTGCGGCAAGAGCCAGCACGAAGTGCGAAAGCTCATCGCAGGCCCGTCGGTGTTCATCTGCGACGAGTGCATCGAGCTGTGCAACGACATCATCCGCGAGGAGACCGCCACCGACAAGACCGGCAAGGGCGCCAAGTCCGACCTGCCCACGCCGCGCGAGATCAGGCAGATCCTGGACCAGTACGTGATCGGGCAGGACCCGGCCAAGCGCATCCTCTCGGTCGCGGTGTACAACCACTACAAGCGGCTCAAGCACCTGTCGAAGAACGACGAGGTCGAGCTTGCGAAGTCGAACATCCTGCTGATCGGCCCGACCGGATCCGGCAAGACCTTGCTGGCCCAGACCCTGGCCAGGTTGTTGAACGTTCCCTTCGTCATCGCGGACGCGACGACCCTGACCGAGGCGGGCTACGTCGGCGAGGACGTCGAGAACATCATCCAGAAGCTGCTGCAGAACTGCGACTACGACGTCGACAAGGCCAAGCGCGGCATCGTCTACATCGACGAGATCGACAAGATCTCGCGCAAGTCGGACAACCCCTCGATCACGCGCGACGTCTCGGGCGAGGGCGTGCAGCAGGCGCTGCTCAAGCTGGTCGAGGGCACGGTGGCCTCGGTGCCGCCGCAGGGCGGGCGCAAGCATCCGAACCAGGACTTCGTGCAGGTCGACACGACCAACATCCTGTTCATCTGCGGCGGCGCGTTCGACGGCCTGGAGCGGATCGTGCGCAACCGCACCGAGAAGACCGGCATCGGATTCGGCGCCGAGGTGCGCAGCCCGAAAAACGCGAAGGCGACCTTCGATATCCTGAAGGGCGTCGAGCCCGAGGACCTGATCAAGTACGGCCTGATTCCGGAATTCGTCGGCCGCCTGCCCGTGGTCGCGACGCTCGAGGAGCTGGACGAGAGCGCGCTGATCCAGATCCTGACCGAGCCGAAGAACGCGCTGATCAAGCAGTATCAGCGCCTGTTCATGATGGAGGGCGTCGAGCTCGAGGTCAGGCCCGCCGCGCTGAACGCGGTTGCCAAGCGCGCGCTCGCGCGCAAGACCGGCGCGCGCGGCCTGCGCTCGATTCTCGAGATGGTGCTGCTCGACACGATGTACGAGCTGCCGACGCTCGAGAACGTGAGCAAGGTGGTGGTCGACGAGGCGATGATCACCGCCGACGGCAAGCCGCTGATGATCTACTCCGACCAGCACAAGGTCGCGGGCGGCACGGCCTGAACGTTCCTTCGGTAAAGCTGTCACAAATCAAGAGCAACGCGACCGGTCCGGCCGCGTTGCGGCGTCGCGGGCTTGCGTGTAGGCTTGGACGCATGCTTGCTATTGATTTGGCGTGGAAAGCCCCAAGCTTAACGAGACTTCCCACGCCGCAACCGAGGCCGTAAATGTCCGACGCTCCCGAAGTCCCCGCCGTCAGTCCGCAATACCCGCTGCTGCCGCTGCGCGACGTGGTCGTGTTCCCTCACATGGTGATCCCGCTGTTCGTCGGCCGGCCCAAGTCGATAAAGGCCATGGAAACGGCGATGGAGAGCGGCAAGTCGATCCTGCTGGTGGCGCAGAAGTCCGCCGCCAAGGACGATCCCGGTCCGCAGGACATCTACGACATCGGCTGCGTGTCGAGCATCCTGCAGATGCTCAAGCTGCCCGACGGCACCGTGAAGGTGCTGGTCGAAGGCGGCAGCCGGGCCCAGATCCGCGAGATCGTCGATCTCAAGACGCACTGGGTCGCCGGCGCGGCGCCGATCGCGCAGGACGGCGCGCCCGCGCCCGAAGTCGAGGCGATGCGCCGCGCGCTGCTCTCGGCCTTCGACCAGTACGTCAAGCTGAACAAGAAGATCCCGCCCGAGATCCTGACCTCGCTGCAGGGCATCGACGAGGCCGGGCGCCTGGCCGACACGGTCGCCGCGCACCTGCCGCTCAAGCTCGAGCAGAAGCAGCAGGTGCTCGAGATGTTCGACGTCAAGCAGCGGCTGGAGCACCTGCTGTCGCAGCTCGAGACCGAGATCGACATCCTGCAGGTCGAGAAGCGCATCCGCGGCCGCGTCAAGCGGCAGATGGAGAAGAGTCAGCGCGAGTACTACCTCAACGAGCAGGTCAAGGCGATCCAGAAGGAGCTCGGCGAGGGCGAAGAGGGCGCCGATCTCGAGGAGATGGAAAAGCGCATCCGCAAGGCGCACATGCCCAAGGAAGCGCGCAAGAAGGTCGAGGCGGAGCTGAAGAAGCTCAAGCTCATGTCGCCCATGTCGGCCGAGGCGACGGTGGTGCGCAACTACGTCGAGACGCTGGTCAACCTGCCGTGGCGCAAGAAGTCCAAGATCTCCAAGGACATCAAGGCCGCGCAGGAGATCCTCGACCGCGACCACTACGGCCTGGAGAAGGTCAAGGAGCGCATCGTCGAGTACCTCGCGGTGCAGAGCCGGGTCGACAAGATGAAAGCGCCGATCCTGTGCCTGGTCGGCCCCCCGGGCGTGGGCAAGACCTCGCTCGGGCAGTCGATCGCGAAGGCGACCAACCGCAAGTTCGTGCGCATGTCGCTCGGCGGCGTGCGCGACGAGGCCGAGATCCGCGGCCACCGCAGAACTTACATCGGCTCGATGCCGGGCAAGATCCTGCAGAACATGACCAAGGCGGCAGTCCGGAACCCGCTGTTCCTGCTCGACGAGGTCGACAAGATGGGCATGGACTGGCGCGGCGACCCGTCGTCGGCGCTGCTCGAGGTGCTCGATCCTGAGCAGAACCACACCTTCGTCGACCACTACGTCGAGGTCGAGTACGACCTGTCGGAGATCATGTTCGTCGCCACCGCGAACACGCTCAACATCCCGCCGGCGCTGGCCGACCGGATGGAGGTGATCCGGCTTTCGGGCTACACCGAGGACGAGAAGCTCAACATCGCGATCAAGTACCTGCTGCCCAAGCAGATGACCAACAACGGCCTGAAGGAAGGCGAGCTGTCGGTGAGCGAGGCTGCGATCCGCGATGCGATCCGCTACTACACCCGCGAGGCGGGCGTGCGCGGGCTCGAGCGCGACATCTCCAAGATCTGCCGCAAGGCGGTCAAGGAGCTCATGACCGAGAAGAAGGACCGCCGCATCACGGTCACGCCGAAGAACCTGAACAAGTACCTCGGGGTGCGCAAGTACAGCTTCGGCATGGCCGAAAAGCAGAACCAGGTCGGCCAGGTGACGGGGCTCGCGTGGACCGAGGTCGGGGGCGAGCTGCTCACGATCGAGACCGTGGTGATGCCCGGCAAGGGCAAGACCATCACGACCGGCAAGCTCGGCGACGTGATGCAGGAGTCGATCCAGGCCGCGCTGTCGGTGGTGCGCAACCGCTCGCGCAAGCTCGGCGTGCCGGAGGACTTCTACCAGAAGAACGACATCCACATTCACCTGCCCGAGGGCGCGACGCCCAAGGACGGGCCGAGCGCGGGCATCGGCATCGTCACGGCGATGGTCTCGGTGCTGACCGCCATCCCGGTGCGCGCGGACGTCGCCATGACCGGCGAGATCACGCTGCGCGGCGAGGTGCTGCCGATCGGCGGCCTGAAGGAGAAGCTGCTTGCGGCGCATCGGGGCGGGATCAAGAAGGTTCTGATCCCGGAGGAGAACGTGAAGGACCTGGCCGACATCCCGGAGAACATCAAGAGCAAGCTCGAGATCGTGCCGGTCAAGTGGATCGACAAGGTGCTGGAGATCGCGCTGGAGCGCCAGCCCGAGCCGCTGCCCGATCAGGTCGTCGCCCCGCTGCCGGGCGCCGACGAGGACAAGAGCGGCTCCAGCCTGACAACGCATTGAGACACAAGGAGGTGTCAGTGAACAAGGCGGAGATGATCGACCATATCGCGCAGGCGGCGGAAATCTCGAAATCGGGCGCGGAGCGCGCGGTGGACGCGATGGTCGCTGCGATCAAGACGAGCCTCAAGAAGGGCGACATGGTCACCCTGGTGGGCTTCGGCAGCTTCTACGTCAGCGAGCGCGCGGCGCGCAGCGGCCGCAATCCGCGCACCGGCGAGACGCTGCAGATCCGCGCCAGCCGCGTGCCGAAATTCCGCGCTGGCAAGGCTCTCAAGGACGCGATAAACTAGCGCCCCTTTGAAGTCCGGGGTGCTTAGCTCAGCTGGTAGAGCGTCGCTCTTACACGGCGAAAGTCGGCGGTTCGATCCCGTCAGCACCCACCAGGGATGGAGCGGTAGTTCAGTTGGTTAGAATACCGGCCTGTCACGCCGGGGGTCGCGGGTTCGAGTCCCGTCCGCTCCGCCAGACATCGTGAAAGGGCGAACGCGAGTTCGCCCTTTTTTGCATCCCGTAAGCCATGTTCAGATTCGTCGAAAAACAAAAGCTCCTGATCCAGATCCTGCTGGGCGGTATCGCGCTCACCTTCGCGACCTGGGGAATCCAGTCCTACACCCAGTTCCGCAGCCAGAACGACGCGGTCGCGACCGTGAACGGAATCAAGATCACCCAGCGCGAGTACGACGACGCCCTGCAGCGGCAGCAGCAGCGGTTGCGCCAGCTGTTCGGCGACCGGGTCGACTTGGACGCGCTCGACACGCCCGCGACGCGGCGCGCCCTGCTCGAGAGCATGATCGACAACCGCCTGGTCGCCTCGGCGGCCGCCAGAGCGCGGCTGGCGATCTCGGACGACACGCTGCGCGAGACGATTCTCGGCATCGCGGCGTTCCAGGAGGACGGGCGCTTCACCCGGTCCGCCTATGAGGCCGTGCTGCGCTCGCAGGGCATGACGCCGCAGGAATTCGAGTCGAGCATGCGCTACGAGCTCACCCTGCAGCAGGTCTCGAACGCAGTCGCGGACAGCGCGATCGGCTCGCGCACCGTCGCGGCGCGCCTGGCGAAGCTGATGGAGGAGAAGCGCGAGGTGTCCGAGGCGCTGGTGGCGGCGCAGCCGTTCATGTCGCAAGTCAAGGTCGATCCCGCGCAGGCCAAGGCGTACTACGACTCGCACCAGGACGAGTTCCGCGTGCCCGAGCGGATGCGGGTGCAGTACGTGGTGCTCTCGGGCGAGGCGCTGGCGGCGACCGAGCCGGTAAGCGAGGCGGAGCTGAAACAGGCCTACGAGGCCAACGCCAGCCGCTACAAGGCCGACGAGCAGCGGCGCGCGAGCCATATCCTTATCCAGGTCGAGCCGGACGCAAAGCCCGCGGTGCGCGAGGCTGCGCGGAAGAAAGCCGAGGAGATCCTCGCCGAGGTGCGCAAGTCCCCCGGCAGCTTCGCCGAGCTGGCGAAGAAATACTCGCAGGACCCGGGCTCGGCGGAGAAGGGCGGCGACCTGGGCTACTTCGACCGCAGCATGATGGTCAAGCCGTTCGCGGACGCCGTGTTCGCGCTGGGCAAGGTGGGCGACATCAGCGGCGTCGTCAAGAGCGACTACGGCTACCACATCATCAAGCTCACCGGGATCCAGCCCGGGCGCACTCGCACGCTGGACGACGTGCGCAAGGAGCTGACCGCCGAGCTGCGCAAGCAGAAGGCCGCGCGCGCGTACGCCGAGGCCGCCGAGCGCTTCAGCAACCTGGTGTTCGAGCAGGCCGACAGCCTGCAGGCGGTGGCGCAGCGCTTCAAGCTCAAGCTGCAGGCGAGCGACTGGATCACCAGGGCCGCGGACAAGGCGCCGCCGCCGCTCAACAACACTAAGCTGATCAACGCGCTGTTCTCCGACGACGTGCTGGTCAAGAAGCACAACACGCCCGCGGTCGAGGTCGCGCCCGAGACGATGGTCGCGGCGCGCGTGCTCGAGCACGAGGCCGCCAGCGTGCGCAAGTTCGACGACGTCAAGAGCGCCATCGAGCAGGAGCTGCGCCGCCAGGAGGCGCTCAAGCTGGCCGCGAAGGAGGGCGAGGCGAAACTGTCCAAGCTGCGCCTGGGCGCCGAAGTGGGGCTGAAGTGGGGCGCGCCGCAGCAGGTGACGCGGCGGGATGCCAAGGGCCTGTCGCAGGAGGCGCTGCGCCGGATCGTCACCGCCGACGTGTCCAAGCTGCCGGCCTACGTCGGCGCCGACAAGGGCGACGCCGGCTACGCGATCTACCGAATCAGCAAGGTGGTCGAGCCCGACAAGAAGACCGACGCGCAGATGGCGACCGACGTCGCGAACCTGGAGCGGGCCGAGGGCCAGGCAGACTACGACGCGTTCGTCGCCAGCCTGCGCAAGCGCGCCGACATCGAGATCAACGAGAAGAACCTGGTGCGCAAGTAGGCGCGCGGCTACTCGCCGCCGCCGCCCGCCTTGCCGATGCCGCCCACCACGTGGCTGAAGCCGGCGTCCACATGGACGATCTCGCCGGTGATCCCGGCCGCGAGGTCCGACAGCAGGAAGGCCGCGGCGTTGCCGACGTCCTCGGTCGTCACGTTGCGCCGCAGGGGCGAATTCTCCTCCACGAAGCGGAATATCTTGCGGAAATCGGCGATGCCGCTCGCCGCGAGCGTCTTGATCGGGCCGGCCGAGATGCCGTTTACCCGGATGCCGAGCGGTCCCAGGTTCGCCGCCAGGTAGCGCACCGACGCTTCCAGGCTCGCCTTCGCCAGGCCCATGGTGTTGTAGTGCGGCAGCACCCGCTCCGCGCCCAGGTAGGTGAGCGTGATGAGCGCGGCGCGCCGGCCCTGCATCATCGGCAGCGCGGCCTTGGCCAGGGCGGGAAAGCTGTAGGCGGAGATGTCGTGCGCCTCGCGGAACCCCTCGCGCGTGAATCCGTCCAGGAACTCGCCCGCGATCGCGTCGCGCGAGGCGTAGGCGATCGCGTGCACCAGCCCGTCCAGGCCGTCCCATGTCTTGCCCAGCGCGGCGAACAGCTCGCCGATCTGTCCGTCGCTCGCGACGTCGCAGGGCAGCACGATGTCGGAGCCCAGCTCGCGCGCGAGATCGGTCACCCGCGCCTTGAAGCGCTCGTCGACGTAGGTGAAAGCGAGCTCGGCGCCCTCGCGGCGGGCGGACTGGGCGATGCCGTAGGCGATCGAGCGATTGCTGAGCAGGCCGGTGACGAGGATTTTTCTGCCGGCGAGAAAAGCCATGGTTCTTAACCTCTTGTGGGGATGGCCGATTATATGATGCGTTCGGCTAGACTAGGCGCGATGCGCCATATTGGAATTCTCGGTCTGGCCGCCGCCATCGCCGGCTGCGGCCAGACCTGGAACGACCCGTATCCGTCCTCCGACGCGGCCAAGGACATCCTCTACTCGGCTTTCGTCGCGCGGCCCAAGCATCTCGATCCGGCGCTGTCCTACGCCTCGGACGAGGCGGTGTTCACGCAGCAGGTCTACGAGCCGCCGCTGCAGTACCACTACCTGAAGCGACCCTACCAGCTGGTGCCGCTCACCGCGGCGCAGATGCCGCGAGTCAGCTTTACCGGCGGCTACAGCGAGTACGAAATCCACATCAGGCCGGGGATCCGCTACCAGCCGCATCCGGCGTTCGCCAGGAACGCGAGCGGCGAGTTCCTGTATCAGTCGCTGTCGCCGGCGCAGATCGCCGCGCTCGCGAGCCCCTACGCGCTGCCGGGGCGCGGCACGCGCGAGCTGACCGCCGACGACTACATCTACGAGATCAAGCGCCTCGCGCACCCGCGCCTCGCCTCGCCGATCTACGGGCTCATGTCGCAGTACATCGTCGGGCTGTCCGATCTCGCGGCGCGGCTGAAGAAGGCCGACGCGGCGCTGCGCGCCGAAGGGCACGGCGGCGAATGGCTCGACCTGCGCAAGTATCCGCTCGCCGGCGTCGAGCGCGTCGACGCGCACACCTTCCGCATCCGGCTCAAGGGACGCTATCCGCAATTCGCATACTGGCTGGCGATGCCGTTCTTCGCGCCGGTGCCGTGGGAGGTCGACCGCTTCTTCGCCCAGCCCGGCATGGCCGAGAAGAACTTCACGCTCGACTGGTGGCCGGTCGGCACCGGCCCCTACATGCTGACCGAGAACGATCCCAACCTGCGCATGGTGCTCGAGCGCAACCCGAACTTCCGCGGCGAGCCCTACCCTTCCGAGGGCGCCCCCGGCGACCGCGAGGCCGGGCTGCTCGCCGACGCCGGCAAGCCGATGCCTTTCATCGACCGGGTCGTATTCAGCCGCGAGAAGGAGAGCATTCCCTACTGGAACAAGTTCCTGCAGGGCTACTACGACACCTCCGGCATCAGCTCGGACAATTTCGACCAGGCGGTGCGCGTCTCGGTCGAGGGCCAGGCGGGGCTCACGCCGCAGATGCGCGACCTCGGCATCCAGCTGCGCACGGCCGTCGCGCCTTCGGTGTTCTACATCGGCTTCAACTGGCTCGACCCGGTGGTCGGCAATGCGGGCGGCGGCGAGGCGGCCGAGCGCGCGAGGAAGCTGCGCCAGGCGATCTCGATCGCGGTCGACATGGAGGAGTTCCTGTCGATCTTTCAGAACGGCCGCGGCATCGTCGCCCAGGGGCCGATCCCGTCCGGCATCTTCGGCTATCGCGCGGGCGAGGAGGGGATCGATCCCGTCACGCACGTCTGGCGCGACGGCGCCGCGCGCCGGCGGCCCCTGGCCGACGCGAAGAGGCTGCTCGCCGAGGCGGGCTACCCGGGCGGACGCGACGCGCGCACCGGGCAGCCGCTGGTGCTGTACCTTGACACGGTCACGCGCGGCCCGGGCGACCAGGCGCGCTTCGACTGGTGGCGCAAGCAGCTCGCCAAGCTGTCGATCCAGCTCGAGGTGCGCGCCACGGACTGGAACCGCTTCCAGGACAAGATCCGCAAGGGCAGCGAACAGATGTTCTTCCTCGGCTGGAACGCCGACTACCCGGATCCGGAGAATTTCCTGTTCCTGCTCGACGGGGCGCAGAGCCGGGCGCTGCACCACGGCGAGAACGCGGCCAACTACGACAATCCGCGCTTCGACGCGCTGTTCGAGCGCATGCGCGACATGCCCAACTCGCCCGAGCGGCAGAAGATCATCGACGCCATGGTCGGAATCGCGCGCAACGACGCGCCGTGGATCTGGGGTTTCTTTCCGAAGGACTACCTGCTCTACCACGGCTGGCTCTCGAACGTGAAGCCGAACGACATGGCGCGCAACAACCTCAAGTACCTGCGCCTCGACCCCGCGCGGCGCGCGGCGCTGCGGCGCGA
>JBAUTD010000655.1:0-4451 GCA_049582045.1 Burkholderiales bacterium | reverse complement strand
ACCTCGGGGTTGGCCGACTTGGCCAGCTCGGCGTCGAATTGCGCGAGGTGCTTGAGCCAGCCCTTGACGGTAGCGCCGCCCTCGCGCGCGATCTTGCGCCCGATCAGGTCGTTGGCCTGGATCCCGGTCGTGCCCTCGTAGATGGTGGCGATGCGCGCATCGCGCAGGTGCTGCGCGGCGCCGGTCTCCTCGATGAAACCCATGCCGCCGTGCACCTGGACGCCGAGCGAGGCCACTTCGATCCCGGTCTCGGTGCTCCAGCCCTTGACCACCGGGATCATCAGGTCGACGAACGCCTGATTCTGTTTGCGCATGGCCGAATCCGGATGCCGCCTTGCGACATCCATCGCCGCTGCGACGACGTAGGCGAGCGCGCGCATCGCCTCGGTCTGCGCCTTCATCAGCATCAGCATCCGGCGCACGTCCGGGTGGCGGATGATCGGCACCGTGGCGCCGCCCTCGGCCAGGTCCTTGCCCTGCAGGCGCTCCTTGGCGTAGGCGTAGGCGCGCTGGAACGCGCGCTCGGAGATCGCCACGCCCTCCAGGCCGACGCCGAAGCGCGCCGCGTTCATCATGATGAACATGTAGGCCAGGCCCTTGTTCTCCTCGCCCACCAGGTAGCCCACCGCGTTGTCGTACACCATCACCGCCGTGGGGCTCGCGTGGATGCCGAGCTTGTGCTCGATCGAGGCGCAGCTCGCGCGGTTGCGCTCGCCCAGCGACCCGTCGGGCCTGAGCAGGAACTTCGGCACCACGAAGAGCGAAATCCCCTTCACCCCCTCCGGCGCGTCCGGGGTGCGCGCGAGCACCAGGTGCACGATGTTCTCGGTCAGGTCGTGCTCGCCGTAGGTAATGAAGATCTTCTGGCCCGAGATCAGGTAGTGGTCGCCCTCGCGCACCGCCTTGGTGCGAACCAGCGCGAGGTCCGAGCCCGCCTGCGGCTCGGTCAGGTTCATGGTGCCGGTCCACGCGCCTTCCACCATCTTCGGCAGGAAGGTCTTCTTGAGCGCCTCGGAGCCCGCGGTCAGCAGCGCCTCGATCGCACCCTGGGTCAGCAGCGGGCAGAGCGAGAACGACATGTTGGCCGAGACCCACATCTCGTCCACCGGGGTGGCGACCAGCTTGGGCAGGCCCTGCCCGCCCCACTCGGCCTCGAGCGGCAGCGAGTTCCAGCCGCCCTCGACGAACTGGCGGTAGGCCTGCTTGAAACCCTTCGGCGTGACGACTGCGCCGTCGCGCCATTGAGAGCCTTCTTGGTCGCCTGAATAGTTCAATGGATCAAGAGCTTGAGAAGCGAACTTCGCAGCTTCCTCGAGGATTGCGTCGACCGTCTCCGGCGCCGCTTCCTCGCACCCGGGGAGCTTCGCGACCTCGCCCAGCCCGGCGAGCTCATTGAGCACGAACCGCATGTCCTTCAGCGGGGCGGCATAGGCGCTCATTTGTTCAGCTCCTCCACCAGCTGCGGCACGATCTGGAACAGGTCGCCGACGATGCCGTAATCGGCGACCGAGAAGATCGGCGCCTCCTCGTCCTTGTTGACCGCGACGATCACCCGGCTGTCCTTCATTCCCGCCAGGTGCTGGATCGCGCCCGAGATGCCGATCGCGACGTACAGCTCGGGGGCGACGATCTTGCCGGTCTGCCCGACCTGCCAGTCGTTGGGCACGAAGCCGGCGTCGACGGCGGCGCGCGAGGCGCCCATCGCCGCGCCGAGCTTGTCCGCGAGCGGCTCGAGCAGCTTGAAGTTCTCGCCCGAGCCCATGCCGCGCCCGCCCGAGACCACCACCCGCGCGGAGGTGAGCTCGGGGCGCTCGGACTTGGAGACCTCGCGCCCGACGAACGACGACAGCCCGCTGTCGGCCGGCGCGTCGACTTTCTCTACCGGCGCCGAGCCGCCCGAGCCCGCGACCGCGTCGAAACCGGTCGCGCGCACGGTGATGACCTTGATCGGGTCGGCCGACTGCACCGTGGCGATCGCGTTGCCGGCGTAGATCGGGCGCTGGAAAGTGTCGGGCGAATCGACCGCGATGATCTCCGAGACCTGCTGCACGTCGAGCAGCGCCGCCACGCGCGGCATGACGTTCTTGCCGTTCGAGGTCGCCGGCGCGAGCAGGTGCGAGTAGCCCTTGGCGAGCGCAACCATGAGCGCGGCGACGTTCTCGGCGATCTCGTCGTCGAGCTGCGGCGCATCGGCGTGCAGCACCTTGGCCACCCCCGCGACCTGGGCCGCGGCCTTGGCCGCCTCGGCGCAGTCGTGGCCGGCCACCAGGAGGTGGATTTCGCCGCCGATCTTCTGTGCCGCGGCGACGGTGCTGAGGGAGGCCTTCTTGAGCGCCTTGTTGTCGTGTTCGGCGAATACGAGGATGGCCATCAGATCACCTTGGCTTCATTTCTGAGTTTTTCGACCAGGGCCTTCGCGTCGGGCACCTTCACCCCGCCCTTGCGCTTGGGCGGCTCGGCGACCTTGAGCGTCTTCAGTCGCGGCGCGACGTCGACCCCGAGCGCCTCGGGCTTGAGATTCTCGAGCGGCTTCTTCTTCGCCTTCATGATGTTCGGCAGGGTGACGTAGCGCGGCTCGTTCAGGCGCAGGTCGGTGGTCACGACCGCCGGCAGCTTGATCGAGATGGTGTCCAGGCCGCCGTCGACTTCGCGCGTGACCTGAGCCTTGTCGCCCTCGAGCTTGACCTTCGAGGCGAAGGTCGCCTGCGCCCAGCCCATCAGCGCGGCGAGCATCTGCCCGGTCTGGTTCGAGTCGTCGTCGATCGCCTGCTTGCCCATGATCACCAGGCCCGGTTTTTCGCGTTCACAGATCGATTTCAAGAGTTTTGCCACTGCAAGGGGCTGCAGTTCGGCGGCGGTTTCCACCAGGATCGCGCGGTCGGCGCCGATCGCGAGCGCGGTGCGCAGCGTCTCCTGGCAGGCCTGCGGGCCGCACGACACCACCACCACCTCGGTCGCGGCGCCGGCCTCCTTCAACCGCATCGCCTCCTCCACCGCGATCTCGTCGAAAGGGTTCATCGACATCTTGACGTTCGCTGTCTCGACCCCGCTGCCGTCCGACTTGACCCGAACCTTGACGTTGTAGTCGACCACGCGCTTGACGCTGACCAGGACTTTCATGGGCTGGATTCTTGTCTTGAGGGGAGTGTGCAATTATATCGGGCATGAGCTGGAAGGGTGAATTGATCCATATCCACATTGCCGCAGGCGCGTCGGCGCCGATGCGCGCGCTCGCCGACGCCCGGCTGGTTCCGGGCATCGGCGTCGAGGGCGACCGCTACGCCCTGCGTGCCGGCACCTATTCGAACCGCCATAACGCAGGCCGCGAGGTCACGCTGATCGAACTTGAAACGCTCGAAGCCCTCGCACGCGACCACGGCATCGAGCTCGCGCCGCACGAGCACCGGCGCAACCTCACCACCCGCGGCGTGCCGCTCAACCACCTCGTGGGAAAGTATTTCAGGATCGGAGACTGCGTGCTCCACGGCGAGCGCCTGAACGTGCCGTGCCTCTACCTGGAGGACTTGCTGGGCAAGAAAGTCTTCAAGCCCCTGCTCAACCGCTCCGGCCTCAATTGCCGCATCGAGGCGGGCGGCACGATCCGCCCCGGAATGGCGATCGAGCCCCGCTAGCGGTTCATGCGCGCTCGATCAGTCCGTCCACCGCCAGCGCGCCGGCGCCGTCCTCGAACAGCATCACCGGGTTGAGGTCCACCGACGCGACGTCGCCGCGCCAGGCGAGCATCGCGTCGCCGAGCGCAACCGCCATGCGCGCGTAAGCCGCCACGTCGAGCGGCGGCTCGCCGCGCACTCCGGCAAGCAGCGGCGCGATGCGAAGCCTCGAGAGCGCCTCGCGCACCTCGTCCTCGCCGAAAGGCGGCAGCAGCAGCTGGAAATCCTTCAGCGCCTCGAGGTAGATCCCGCCGTCGCCGACCAGCACCACCGGCCCGAACGAGGGGTCGATGCGCGCGCCGAGCGCGAGCTCGCGCCGCCCCGCGGCGTGGCGAGCCACCAAGACACCGTCGGCAGCGGGAATTTTCGATTTGAAATCGTTGTATGTCTGTACGACTTCAGCCTCGCTTCGCAGCCCCAGCCGCACCAGCCCGAGCTCGGTCTTGTGCGGCACGCTCGCCGAGCAGGCCTTGACCACCACCTTCGGCCCGAGCGCGGCGAAGGCCGCGCGCGCCTCGGCCTCGCTCATGCACAGGCGATGCTCGACCACCGGCAAGCCTGCGGCCTCGAGCAGCGCGAGGCTCCGGGCCTCATCGAGAAATCCTGTTTTTCCCTTCTCAAGTTTCGGAACATCCGAGGCACTCGATTCCCGGTGCCTCCTTCTCATCAGCTCGGCATGCTCGGCGAGCTGCTTCAAGGCGAGCATCGCTTCGCGCTCGCGCACGAAAGCCGGCAGCCCGGCCTTCTCGAATTCCGCGCGCACCGCGGCCTGCGGCGCGG
>JBAUTD010000654.1:0-10869 GCA_049582045.1 Burkholderiales bacterium | reverse complement strand
GCCTGGCGGCGCGCGCCAGCGGCATCGCGCTGGACGCCCGCGCCCACCCGGGCTACGCGCCCTACACCGAGCTTCAACCCAGAGTGATCACCGAGCGCGCTGGCGATGTGGCGGCGCGTGTCAACGTCCGCTTCGAGGAGCTGTTCGAATCGCTGCGGCTCGAGCGCCGGATCTTGCGTCACCTGCCGGCAGGCGAGTGCGTGGCACCCGTTGCCACCGCGCCCGAAAGTGGCTTCGGTCTGGGCTGGATCGAAGGATGGCGCGGCGAGGTGTTCGTCGCGCTCGAAGCGGGAGCGGGAGGCGCCGTGCGACGCTGCCACCCGCACGACCCGTCATGGCAAAATTGGCCCGCGCTCGAGCACGCGATCCTTGGCAACATCGTTCCCGATTTCCCGCTGATCAACAAGTCGTTCAACCTCTCTTACGCGGGGCAGGACCTCTGAGCATGCACAAGCTGCTGCGACAGATCGTGAAGGTCGGCATCAGGACCGAGACTCCGCCGCAGGCCGACGAGTCGCTGCGCCAGATCGCGGACCGCTTGAACGAGGCAGTATTGCGGCTGCTGGGCCGCGCACTCGCGATTCGGCATGTCGACGCGGGATCCTGCAACGGATGCGAGCTCGAGATTCACGGCCTCGCAAACCCCTACTACAACATCGAAGGGCTCGGAATCCGTTTTGTCGCCAGCCCGCGGCACGCCGACATGCTGATGGTGACCGGCCCGGTCTCGCGCAACATGGAACAGGCCCTGCGCCTCACTTACGAAGCGACGCCCGAGCCCAAGCTGGTGCTTGCGATAGGAGACTGCGGCTGCAGCGGCGGCATCTTCGGCGAAAATTATGCCAGCTGCGGTCGCGTCGCGAGCGTGATCCCCGTCGATGTCGCCGTGCCCGGCTGCCCGCCGCCGCCCGCAGCGATCATGCAGGGCATCCTGACCGCCGTGCGGGCGCCCGCTCAGGGCTTCAGGTAGGCGAATCCCTCGCGCTGCTGCCGGCGGGTGAGTTCCGCTACGCCGGAGGGCACGAAGCTCACATAGTCGATGAACTGCTGTTTCGAGAGCCCGCGCTCACGCAAGGTGATCTCGCAGACCTCGAACCGCACGCCGCTCAGCGCCAAGCGCTCGACGATGTCTTCGTACTTGTTGCCGTTCTTGTCCTTGGCGCCCCTGAGCAGGAAATCGACGCCGGCCGCATGCGCCACGGCGACGATTTCGGTCTCCGGATCGACCTCCAGCTGGTTGCGCATGTAGCGCAGACCGTTACCGGCCTGCTCCATGCCTTCGCTGAAATGGTAGACGACCTTGTCGTGCCTGCCGGCCACGCTGCCCTGGCCGGCGCAGCCCGCGGTCGTCAATAGCAGCGCGCACCCGACGGCCAACAGCGCCCTTCGGGTCGCGCGCATGGACTGCCTCAGCGTCCGCCGCAGCTCGCCGGCATCGCGACGTTCGGATACCCTTGGCAGCGCCAGCTCACCTTGCCGCCCGCGAGCACGGGAGTGAGGCCGATTTCGATCGCGTTCTTCTCGTTCCAGCCGTGGATCGAGCCGTTGTCCTGGATCACCCACTTAAGCCCGCCGTGCTTCGAATCCGACTTCGGAGCCAGCTTCACGCCCTTGCCAGCGCCCGCGAGATTGCCCGCCTTTTCCGCCGCCGCCGCAACCTGCTGCTGCGCGGGTACCGCGCCGGCGATCAGCGCCTGGGCGGCCGCCTTCGTTTCCGAACTCTCCATCTGCGGCAGCACGACCGCCACGACGATGAATCCGACCAGCGCCAGCCCCGCCACGATCAACAACACGATTCGCATCGCTTCCCCCTGGGTTCTTGTCACGCCCCTCGTCGTGACTGTATCACGTGCCAAAAGGACCTACACCATGGTGCGCGAAGGCGCGACAATGCCCCGAATGATCACGCGTCACCTGCTGATCGAGGGACTGGTACAGGGCGTCGGCTACCGTGCCGCCATGCAAGCGCAAGCGCAGCGGCTCGGACTGACCGGCTGGGTCCGCAACCGCGCGCACGGCGGGGTCGAAGCGATCGTCCAGGGACCGGCCGAAGCGCTCGAGCGCCTCATCGCCTGGGCGCACCGCGGCCCTCCGGCGGCCCGGGTAAGCGCCGTTCGCGTCGCCGAAGCGCGGCTCGGGTCCGAGCCCCGGTTCGTAAGATTCGAGCAGCTGCCGACCGCATAACGCGCTCAAGGCGCCTTGCGCCGCTTGAGCGCGTTCACCACCGAGAACTCCCACGGCCGGCAGGCGACCAGAAGCGCCACGCCGATCCTCCGCCCGGCCGGGCCCGAAGCGTCCAGGTCGGCGAATTCGTTGCATTCGGCAACCACCCGCTCCAGCCTGCGCTTGAGCACGGCCGCCGATTCCGTCGACATTTCCCGCGACTCGAAGCGCAGCAATTCGAGCGGCGCATCGAAGCGCGCCTGGAGGAATTCCTGGGTGACGCGCCTGCCGTACGCTTTCTTGACCGGCCCCCCCGCGCGCCAGCGAAAATCCTTCGGTACGCGCAGCCGCACCCGCTCGCCCACCCCCCAGTCGACCAGTTTGAGCCGTGCCAGCTTGGCCAGCGCAAGAGTGAGCTCCGCCTTCGAGATCGCGAACCGGGAGACGATATCGGCGAAGCGCCAGCCGTTGTGGACCAGCCAGAACACCGACAGCAGCCGCTCGTCCTTGGCCAGCGCCGCTTCCTGCTCTAGGCTCATTTCGTTGGAATCCTGATCCACGCCCCGGCTCATCCTTGCGACCTCGTAGAGGTCCAGCTCCAATACCGCCAGGATTTCGTCCAGCCGCGCCAGGGTGAAGGTCCCGCGCGAAAACATACGCTTGACGCTCGGCTCGGACAGGCCGACCGCGCGGGCGAGCTGTGCGTAGGTCATGCCACGCGCACGCACGCATTTCTTCAACGCCTCGACGAATCGCGCCCTCGACGGCATGCGACTCAGAGTATCACAATCCGATACTTCTCATGTTCGTATTGAAAGTTCGCACTGCCCCGGCCAGCATTTGCGGACACGCATCGCACAGGGAGGGGACGATGATCGCCACGATTGCGCTTCCCGGCATTCCGGGTCTCGAGACACCGCACCGGTTCCGAGTGTGCGTCCGTTCGGCACACGACCTGCGTCAGGCGATGCAGCACGCGCGCGACAAAGCCCTGACGCTCGACGGTTCCGGGCTTGACCGCATCCTGCATCTCGATGCCGAGCGCCAGCTGCTGGAAGTGCAGGCCGCCGCCCCCTGGGCGGTGGTGGTCGATTTCCTCGCGGCCGCCGCGCCCGAGCTTTCGGCGCTTACCGCCAACCCGGGGCTGCCCACTACCATGGCGCAAAGCGTGAGCGCGAACGCGGCAGGCCCGGACGGGCGTCCCATTTGCGCGCACATCGAAGCGCTGGCGCTGGTGACCGCCGACGGCGAACTGCGGCGCGCCAGCCGGGAGGCTAACCGCGAGCTGTTCGCACTTGCCGTCGGCGGGCAGGGCGTGATCGGCGTGCCGTACAGCGTGACGCTTCGCCTCGGATCGCTGCGCAAGAGCTGCACGGCGCCCCGATCCGACCTGCGGGTCGGGGACATTGCGCCCCTGCTGCAAAGCGAGTCCGACCTCACGTTGCTGACGCCTCCCGAGCGTCTCGACGCGCTCCTCGAGCGAGTGCGCGAAAAGGCCGCCGAGTGGCGCGTTGCGATCGTCGGCGCCGCAGCGCGCCGCACGCTGCCAGAGGGGGAAACGTTCCTGCGCTGGGCGCGCCGGGAGTACGTGGAAATCAGGCTTGGACTCGCGGCGCCGTCCGGCCTGGGTGCCAGGGTGCGCGCGGCGCAGGCGCGCCGCGAGCTGGTCGACACCGCCATCGCGGAGGGAGGCGCCTTTCCGCCCGCCGGCATCGTCGACGCCTCGCTCGCACAGACCGAGGCCTGCTACCCGCAGCTCAAGTCGTTCCTGGCCGAGAAGCGTCGGCTCGATCCCGCCGACCGGCTATACAACGCATGGTACCTGCACGCTCGCAGCCTGATCAGCCGCGACCCGCTGACCGTGCGCTGGGGGTAGCGCTCACGCCGCCGCGCCGTTCGCGTAGACCACGTGCACGTTCTCCGGTGCGAGCCAGCGCGAAAGCTGTTGGAGCAGCTCGGCGTCGAGGCGCACGCGCCACGCTTCCCCGAGCGCAACGTCGCAAGACGCCGATCCGTTCACGTAGTGCACGAAGACCGAGCACGCCCCGCCGCCCTCGCCGCGGTAGGGCGACAGCAGTTCCGCCAGGCGCCTCGCGTCCGCCTTGCCGTTCATGTCCAGGCGCAGACGCGCGGCAAAGCGCTCACGCACGGCCGCCAGATCCAGAAGCTCTTCCGCGGTCACTCGAAAGCCGCCCGAGAACTCGTCGCGTTGCACCTTGCCTTGCACCACCAGCAGCGCATCCTCTTTGAGCTTGTCGCGATGCTTCTCGTAGAGCTCGTTGAATACCGTGACTTCGAGCTGCGCGCTACCGTCATCTAGCACCACGACCATCATTCGCCCGCGCCGCGTCATCTGATTGCGCGCCGACGCCACGATACCTGCCAGCCACGGACGCCCGTCCGTGGGCCGCACCTTCGTCAGCGGCACGCGCGGAAAGTTCGCCAGCTCGCGCTCGTAGACCGAGAAGAGATGGCCCGAGAGGCAGAATCCCAGCGCGGCCTTCTCCTCCATCAGCTTTTGCTTTTCGTCCCAGGGCGCCGACGCGACCAACGCGAGCGCCCCGCCATGAGCCGCCTCGGCGTCGCCGAACAGGCTGACCTGGGCCGCCTGCCGCTCGGCCTGCTCTGCCGCCTCCATCGCCCGGCCCACCGTCGCGAGAACGCTCGCGCGGTTGGGTTCCGTCGAATCAAACGCGCCGGCTCGCACCAATGCCTCGATCGCGCGCCGGTTCACCACGCGCTTGTCGACCCTGCGGCAGAAGTCGAACACGTCGACGAACGGCCCTGACTCGCGCGCCTGCACGATCGCCTGGACCGCCGACTCTCCCGTGCCCCGCACCGCGCCCAGGCCATAGCGAATCGTCTGGCCGTCCACCGGCACGAAGCGGTACGAAGCGGCGTTCGCGTCCGGCGCCAGTATGCGCAGACCGTTCTCGAGGCAGTCCTCGTGAATGCTGCGCACCTTGTCCGTATCGTCCATCACGGCCGAGAAGTTGGCCGCCATGAAGGCCGTGGGGTGATGCTTTTTCATGTACGCGGTCTGGTATGCGACCAGCGCATAGGCGGCGGCGTGCGACTTGTTGAATCCGTATCCCGCGAACTTCTCCATCAGGTCGAACAGCTGCGTCGCCTTGCCCTTGGAAAGGCCGTTGCGCTCCGCGCCCGAGACGAAGATGTCGCGGTGCTCGGCCATCTCGTCGGCCTTCTTCTTTCCCATGGCGCGGCGCAGAAGGTCGGCTCCGCCCAGCGTGTAGCCGCCAATGACCTGGGCGATCTGCATCACCTGCTCCTGGTAGACCATGATCCCGTAGGTCGGTCCTAGAATCGGCTCCAGGCGCGGGTCCAGATACTCGACGCGCTGCTGGCCGTGCTTGCGCGCGATGAAGTCGGGGATCAGATCCATCGGTCCCGGCCGGTACAGCGCCACGAGAGCGATGATGTCTTCGAAGCGATCCGGCCGCGCGCGCTTGATCAGGTCGCGCATGCCGCGTGATTCGAGCTGGAACACCGCGGTCGTGTTGCCCGAGGACAGCAGTGCGTACGTTTCCGGATCGTCGAGCGGGATACGATCGAGCGAAAAATCCGGCTGCCCGAGCCCGCGCACGAACCGTTCGGCCCAGTCGAGTACCGTCAGGGTCGTCAGACCGAGAAAGTCGAACTTGACCAGGCCGACGGCCTCGACGTCGTCCTTGTCGAGCTGCGATATGACGTTGGTCGTGCCCTCGGCGGCATAGAGCGGGCAGAAGTCGGTCAACTTGCCTGGCGCGATCAGCACGCCGCCGGCGTGCATCCCCACGTTGCGCGTCAATCCTTCCAGTTTTTCGCCCAGTTCGAGCAATTCCCTGACCTCGTCTTCCTTTTGCTCCCGCTCGGCTAGCAGAGGTTCCATCTCGCGTGCTTCCTGCAGCGTGATCGTCTTGCCGGGCTGGAACGGAATCAGCTTCGCGATCTGATCGCAAAAGTTGTAGCCGAGATCGAGCACCCGGCCCGTGTCGCGCACGACGGCGCGCGCGGCCATGGTGCCGAACGTCGCGATCTGTGACACGCTGTCCTCGCCGTAGCGCTGGCGCACGTAGTTGATCACCTTGTCCCGCCCGTCCTGGCAGAAGTCGATGTCGAAGTCCGGCATCGACACACGCTCCGGGTTGAGGAAGCGCTCGAACAGGAGGTCGTACCTGAGCGGGTCGAGATCCGTGATGCCGAGCGAGAAGGCGACCAGGGATCCCGCGCCGGAGCCGCGCCCTGGCCCCACCGGGACGCCGTTCGTCTTCGCCCAGTTGATGAAGTCTGCGACGATCAGAAAGTAGCCCGCGAACCCCATCTGCACGATGGTCGCGATCTCGAACTCGAGCCGCGCGCGATAGCGCGGCGCCTGTCGCCCGCGCTCGCCGCTGTCGAGAAACAGCTTCTCAAGCCGGGTGGCGAGACCCGCGTCGGCCTGCTGCGCGAGGTAATCGTCAAGCGTCACTCCCGGAGGCGTCGGAAACGCCGGCAGGCGGCTCTTGCCGAGCTCGATCTCAAGGTTGCAGCGCCGCGCGATTTCGACCGAATTCTCGAGCGCCTGCGGGATGTCGGCGAACAGCAGCGCCATCTCCTCCTGAGTCTTGAAGTGCTGCTCCGGCGTGAACAGGCGGGGCCGCCGTTGGTCGCCCAGCACGTAGCCTTGAGCAATGCACACGCGCGCCTCGTGCGCCTTGAAATCCCCCGGGTCGAGAAACTGGACCGGATGGGTCGCCACCACCGGCAGGCCGAGATTGGATGCGAGCTCGACCGAGCGCGCAACCAGTGCCTCGCCGTGCGGCAGGCCCGCGCGCTGGAGCTCCACGTAATACCGGCCCGGGAAGAGCCCGTGCCAGCCGCGCGCCAGCCGCTGGGCGGCTTCGAAGTTCCCCGCGGCCAGCGCCTGTCCGACGTCACCGGCGCCAGCACCCGAGAGCACGATCAGACCCTCCGTGCTGCGCTCCTCGAGCCAGGCATGGGCGATCTCCGCGCGCGCGCGGTGCTGGTTTCCGAGCCATGCCCGGGAGAGCAGATCCGACAGCCGCAGGTAGCCCGCATGGGAGGCGCAAAGCATGACGACCCTGTGCGGCTTGTCGCGGTCGGTATCGTTCTGGATCCAGCAGTCCGCGCCGATAATCGGCTTGACGCCCGCCGCACGCGCGGCCTTGTAGAACTTCACCATACCGAACACGTTTGCCGCGTCCGTGATCGCCAGCGCAGGCATCCCGTCCGATGCGGCGCGCGCGACCGCGTCGTCGATGCGGACGATTCCGTCCGTCACCGAGTATTCGCTGTGCAAGCGGAGATGGACGTAGCGCGGCGCGGCCATGGATCGGAAAAATTCTAACACCGCAGTGCCTCGCGGCAACGGTTAACATCGCGGGCCTATGCCGCCCTTTGACGACAGCGCCCGCAGCCTCGCCCCCGCCAAAGCGGGCATTGCGCTGGCCGCGCTGCTCGCCGGAGCGACCTGCATCGCGCTTTCCCCCATCTGGGTGCGCGTGTCCGAGACCGGGCCCACCGCCGCCGCATTCTGGCGCGTCGCGCTCGCGTCTCCGGCGCTGTGGCTGCTGCGTCCTTACGCGCGCAGCCCGGCCCTGCCCGCCCGTGCGCATTGGAAGCTGCTGCTGGCCGCCGGGATCGCGTTCGCGGGCGACCTCGCGGTCTGGCACACCTCGATCAAGCTCACCTCGGTCGCGAACTCGACCCTGCTTGCGAACCTGGCCTCAATCTTCGTCACGCTCGCCGCATGGCTGCTGTGGAAGCAGCGCCCGCGGGGCTTGTTCCTTGCCGGCCTGGCGACCGCGCTGGCGGGCGTCGGGATGCTGGTCGAGACCAGCGCCAGCGTGTCGCCTACTGCCCTCGGCGGCGACGCGCTTGGCGTGGTCACCGCCATCTTCTATGCCTGGTACCTGCTCACGGTCAAGCAGCTGAGGGACCGAGGCGCCGCAACGCTGCAGCTGATGGCAGTCACCACCACGATCACCGCCGTACTGCTGCTGCCCGTCGCGCTCGCATCGGGCGAGCAGATGCTGCCCGTGACCGCGCTCGGCTGGCTGACGCTGGTTGGCCTTGCGCTCGTGTCGCACGCCGCTGGCCAGGGCCTGATCACGTACGCGCTGGCACACCTGCCGGCGGCGTTCTCTTCGGTCAGCCTGCTGTTTCAGCCCGTCATGGCCGCAGTGTTCGCATGGGCGCTGCTCGGCGAGGCGCTGGCACCGGCACAGATCGCAGGCGGCATCGTCGTCCTGATCGGCATCTACCTCTCGCGCAGAGGCTCGGGCTAGACGACGACGCAGTCGGGCTGTTCGCCCGAGCCGGCCTCGATGCGGCCGATCTCGAACACGGTCTCCCCTTCGGCCCGCAACAGAGCGGCGGCGCGCCCGGCGTCGGCGGCGCTCACACATACCACCAGCCCGATGCCGCAATTGAACACGCGGACCATCTCATCCTCGGCCACGTCGCCGCGCTCCTGCAACCACGTGAAAAGCGCGGGGCGCGGCCAGGACTGCGCCGTCACGACCGCGCGCGTCGCCTGCGGCAGCATGCGCGGCACGTTGCCCGTGATGCCGCCGCCGGTGATGTGCGCCATGCCCTTCACCGGCACGGCCTCGAGCAGCTTCAGCACCGGTCTGACGTAGATCCGCGTCGGCTCGAGAATTGCGTCGCCCAGCGTGCGACCGTGAAATTCCGCGCCCAAGTCGGCTTGCGCGCGCTCCAGGACCTTTCTCACCAGCGAGTAACCGTTGGAGTGCGCTCCGCTCGAGGCGAGACCGAGCAGAACATCGCCCGGCCGGATGTCCCACCCACTGATGACCTTGTCCTTTTCGACCACGCCGACGCAAAAGCCTGCCAGGTCGTATTCGCCCGCCGGATACATGCCTGGCATCTCGGCGGTCTCGCCTCCGATCAGCGCGCAGCCCGCGATTTCGCAGCCGCGCGCAATCCCCTTCACCACGTCTGCCGCGACCCGCTTGTCGAGCTTGCCGCAGGCGAAGTAGTCGAGGAAGAACAGCGGCTCGGCTCCCTGCACCAGAACGTCGTTTACGCTCATCGCGACCAGGTCGATGCCCACCGTGTCGTGGCGCTGCATGGCGAAAGCGAGCTTCAGCTTCGTGCCCACGCCGTCGGTCCCGGACACCAGTACCGGGTGGCGATACTTGGCCGGGATCTCGCACAGCGCACCGAAGCCGCCGATCCCGGCCAGCACTTCGGGACGCATGGTGCGGCGTGCGAACGGCTTGATCGCGTCGACGAGGGCATCGCCGGCGTCGATATCGACGCCCGCATCGCGGTAGGAAAGACCGTGCGGCATAGGAAGATTCGCGCGGCGACGCGCCGCAGCTGCGTGATAAAGTTTCGCGTTTCGAGGGATTCTACCCCGCAATGGGCACACCGGTGTTCGCCAACCCCCAGCTCTGGGCCTGGGCCGCCATTGCGGTCGCGGCTGGCTGGCTGGTATGGCTATTGTCGCCCATCCTTGCGCCGTTCCTGTTCGCGGCCATCCTCGCCTACATCCTCGACCCGATGGTCGAGAAGCTGACCACCCGGCGCCTGCCGCGCACGCTCGCGGTCGTGGTGGTTCTGGTGCTGGCGCTCGCGCTGGTGGTGGCACTGATGCTCGTGGTGCTGCCGCTGTTCTACAAGGAGATGCGCCTGCTCGCCGACAAGCTGCCGGGGTTCCTGGCCTGGGTCAACGATCACCTGGCGCCATGGCTCAAGGACCGCCTTGGGATCGAGTTCCAGCTCGACACCGCGAGCGTGCGCGAACTCGGCTCCGAGCTCCTGTCGGGCAACCAGGACGTCGCGGCGCGGCTTCTCGGCTCGATAAAGATCGGCGGCCTCGCGCTGATCGCGTTCTTCGCCAACCTCCTGCTGGTGCCGGTGGTGCTGTTCTACCTGCTGCGCGACTGGAACACCTTCCTCGCACGCGTCGACAACATGATCCCGCGCCACCTGCACGCGAAGGTGCGCCAGCTGCTGCGCGAAATCGACGCCGTACTAGCGGAATTCCTGCGCGGGCAGATCGTCGTCATCCTGGTGATGTGCGTCTACTACGTGACTGCGCTCTGGCTCGCGCGACTCCAGTTCGCGCTGCCGATCGGCATCATCACCGGCGTCCTGGTATTCATTCCCTATGTCGGAGCCTTGACCGGATTCACGCTGGGCACGATTGCCGCGCTGATGCAGTTCGACAGCGCCGCGGGGATGCTATGGGTGTGGCTCGCATTTGCCGTCGGGCAGGCGCTCGAGGGCACCTCGGTGACGCCGCTGCTGGTGGGCGAGCGCATAGGCCTGCATCCGGTCGCGGTGATCTTCGCGCTGCTCGCGTTCGGGCAGGTGTTCGGCTTCTTCGGTGTGCTGCTCGCGCTGCCGGCGAGCGCGGCGCTGCTGGTCGGGCTGCGTCATCTGCGCAGCGCCTATCTGGAGAGCGCTCTGTACGGCGACGGGCCGCGCTAGCGCATGCAGCAACTGCCGCTCGCCATCTCCCCTCCCCCGGCGCCGACGTTCGACAATTTCATCGAAGGCGCGAACGCCGAGGCGCTGCTCAGGGTGCAAGAGCTGGCCGAAGGCCGCCTGCGCGAAACGGTGCTCTACCTTTGGGGAGACGCGGGCAGCGGGCGCAGCCACCTGCTGCGCGCCGCCGCAACGGCAGCTTCGCCCGCCTGCGAGCTGGTCGTGGCAGACGACGTCCAGGCGCTCGAC
>JBAUTD010000653.1:0-3130 GCA_049582045.1 Burkholderiales bacterium | reverse complement strand
CTCGTCTGGCAGCGGCGCCGCATCGAGGCGATCGACACGGCGCCGCACGACTGAACGCTCAGTCGGCGCTCGTCGGGTCGATTACCGTGCGCACGCGCGCGACCGAGTTGGCGGGGAACCCGCCCAGGCGGGCGTGCTCGCGGACCGTGTCGGCGTCCGGCGCGATGTACAGGCAGTAGATCTTGTCGTCGGTGACAAAGCTGTTGAGCCACTGGATCTTCGGCCCCATGCTCTGCAGCACGCCGCAGGATTTCTGCGAGATGGCCTTCAACTCCTGAGGGGGCAGCTTGCCGGCACCGGCAAGCTCACGCTCGATGACAAACTTAGGCATTGAATTCTCCTTTGCTGGTCTTGGCGGCCACGCGAGACGCGTCACCTGGGCTAACTGTGTCCGACGCGAGCGCGGCTGTATTGAGGCGATTGTCCCGCTCGAAGGGGAAGAATCGCCAGCCGACCGGGACAGCAGTCCCGCCCTACGAACGGACGGGACGGTTTTGGCCCAGGCCCGCTTCGCGCGCCAGGACGATCGCCTGGTAGCGGTGGGCGACGCCGATCTTGTCGAACACGCGCGTGATGTGGTTGCGGACGGTCTTCTCTGATAGGGCGAGCTCGGCGGCGATCTCGTTGTTGCCCAGCCCGCGCGCGATGCCCTCGAGCACCTGGCGCTCGCGCTCGGTAAGTGTCTCGAGCCGTGGAATGATTCCCGCGAATCGGCCCGGCTCGTTCGGTTCGCGCAGGAACGTCCGAACTTCCTCGATCAGGCGCGCCCATGCGGGCTCCTCCGGTAGCAGCATGTGATTCTCGCTATCGAGCTCGACGAAGCGCGCGCCTGGGATCAGGCCCGCCAATCGTCGTCCCTCCTCGACGTGCACCGCCTTGTCCCTGCTGGCGTGAATGACGAGAGTCGGGCACTTGATGCGCCGTGCCGCGTCTTGAACATCGGTTCGGAAAGCCGCTTCGAAGAACGCGGGAACGTTCTCCTCGGCGATCGCCTGGCGCTGCAGCTCGTTCCAGGAACGCAAATGGTCAATACCGCCGCCGGGTTGGAATAGCGAGGCCCAAACTTGCATGAACTCGTGATCCTCGCGTCCCCAGCCGAGGCGCGCCATGTCGATGAACAGCTTCGCTTTGGCGAGCTCGCGCGGCCGCTCGGAGCGTGCGAAGTTGCCGCGCGCGTAGGTGCCGTAGAGGATCAGCCGGCTTACGCGTGCGCCATGCCGCGCCGCGAATTCGACTGCGGTCGGACCGCCCTGACAGATTCCCAGCAAAGGGAAACGATCAAACCCTGCCGTCTCGACGATCGCCTCGAAATCGCGCGCCCAGGTCTCGCTGGACACGTTGGTGAAGGAGCGGTCCGAGAGGCCGGTGCCGCGCATGTCGTAGCGCAGCATGGTGTATTCGCGCGAGAAATGCTCCAACCACGGTCGCCAGGCGAGGTTGCGCCAGTCGTACTCAAGGTGCCCAAGCCAAGTCGAAGACATCACCAGCGGGGCCCCACGGCCGCTGATCGCATAGGCAAGACGCGCGCCGTCGAAGCTGGAGCAGAACCTTATCTGTTGGCCCATACGTCGCCCAAGCCGGCGTCGCGCGCCAGGACGATTGCCTGATAGCGGTGCGCGACGCCGATCTTGTCGAATACGCGCGTAATGTGGTTTCGAACCGTCTTCTCCGACAGGGCGAGCTCGGCCGCGATTTGCGCGTTGTCCAGCCCGCGCGCAATGCCCTCGAGCACCTGACGCTCGCGCGCGGTGAGATCCGCGACCCGATCCGCAATCTGCGCAGCCCCGTCGTGCATGCCCGCCGCGCGCAGGAACGCTTTGACTTCTTCCTTCAGGCGCGACCACGCGGCCTCGTCGGGCAGAAGCATGTGATTCTCGCTCTCGAGCTCGACGAAGCGCGCGTCGGGGATCAGGCTGCCGAGAAGCCGTCCTTCCTCGACCGGGGCGACCCTGTCGTCGAGCGCGTGGACGACGAGCGTCGGACACTTGACGCGCCGCGCGGCCTCGCGCACGTCGACGCGGAAGGTCGCGTTCATGTACGGCACGACGTTTTCCGGCGAAATCGCCAGGCGCTGCAGCTCGGTATACGAGCGAAGGTGCTCGATGCTGCCGCCCGGCTGGAACATCGAGGCCCAGACCTGCATGAAGGCGTGATTCTCGTGACCCCAGCCGAGTTGCGCCATGTCGAGCACCACCTTGGCCTTTACCGGCTCCGGCTTCAACTCGGTGCGCAACAGCATGCCGCGCGCATAGGTGCCGTAGAGCACAAGACGGCTGACCCGCTCGGGATAGAGCGCGGCGTACTGGACGGCGATTGGCCCGCCCTGGCACACGCCGAGCAGCGGGAAGCGCTCGAGCCCCGCGGCGTCCACCACGGCAGCAAAGTCGCGTACCCAGGTGTCGAGCGAGACATTCGTGAACGAACGGTCCGACAGTCCGGTGCCGCGCAGGTCATAGCGTAAGAGGGTGTGCTCGCGCGTGAAGTGCTCGAGCCACGGCCGCCATGCGAGGCTGCGCCACTGGTGTTCCAGGTGGCTGAGCCAGGTGGCCGACAGGACCAGCGGCGCGCCGCGCCCGCCAAGCGCGTAGGCGATGCGCGCGCCATCGAAGCTGGAGCAGAACCTGACCTCTTGCTTCATGCCCCGAGATCATACTGCGCCACGCACGCGTATGGCGACGACTCGCCTCAGGCTCCTTGCCGGCAGTCCACCATGCGCTTCTTTTGCCGCCCCTTGTGGTCGAAGTTCGCAGGATCGAGCCAGCGCTCGAAGACCTGTCTGAGCGCGGGCCATTCCTTGTCGATGATCGAAAACCACGCGGTGTCGCGGCTCTCGCCCTTGACCATCATGTGCTGGCGGAAGATGCCTTCGAAGGTGAAGCCGAAGCGCGCCGCGGCGCGGCGCGAGGGCTCGTTCAGCGCGTTGCATTTCCACTCGAAGCGCCGGTAGCCGAGCTCGTCGAAGCTGTAGTGCGCGAACAGGTAGAGCGCCTCGGTCGCGACCCTGGTGCGCGCGATCGCCGGGCCCCACAGGATGCTGCCGATCTCGATCACGCCGTGCTCGGGGACGATGCGCATCAGGGCCTGGCGCCCCTCGCAGCGCCCGCTCGCGATGTCGATCACGCCGAAGTAG
>JBAUTD010000652.1:0-7432 GCA_049582045.1 Burkholderiales bacterium | reverse complement strand
GTACCCGAGCGTCCAGCTGAGCGCGGGCCTCGGCCAGCAGAGCAACCGCTGGGGCGCGTTGTTCGATTCCGCGAGCCGCATCTGGAGCGTCGCAGCGGCCGCCGCAGCGCCGCTCTACGACGGCGGCACCCTGCGCGCGCAGCGCAAGGCTGCCGAGGCCGCCTACCAGGCGGTGTTCGCCAACTACCGTGCCGCGGTGCTCACGGCCTTTCGCGACGTCGCCGACGCGCTGCGCGCGTTGCAGCGCGACGCGGATGCGCTCGATGCGCGCGCGCGCGCGCTCGACGCCGCGCAGTCCGCCTTCGAGCTCGCGCGCAGCCAGTACCGCGAGGGGGCGGTCGATTACCTTGGTCTGCTCACCAGCGAAGTGCAGGTACAGAACGCGCGCAGCGCCTTCATCACCGCCGAGACGCAGCGCTACACCGACAGTGTCGCGCTGTTCATCGCCCTCGGCGGCCCATCCCTGGAGAAATGACCGATGGCCAGATCCAACCTCCGCGTCGTCGCCCTGACCGTACTCGGCGTCGCCCTCGGCCTGGGGGCGTTGTTCGGCTACAAAGGCCTGCAGCAGCGTCGCGCGCACGCCGCGCAGTCGCACCACGGTGCGCCCGTGGTGAGCGTGTCCGCCGCGCCGGTGCAGACGGTGTCATGGCAGCGACGCATCAACGCGGTTGCTAGCCTGGTGGCGCTGCAGGGGGTGCACCTCACACCGCAGCTGCCGGGCCAGGTGACCGCGCTCTACTTCCATTCCGGCCAGCGCGTGGACAAGGGCGAGCGCCTGCTGCAGCTCGACGATTCGACCCAGCTTGCGCAGCTCTCGAGCGACCAGGCCGCGGTCGAGCTGGCGCAGACGAAATACGCGCGTGCGCAGCGCCTGTTTGCCACCCACGCGGCGAGCGAGGCGGATGTGCAGGCCGCGCACGCGGGCCTGCAAACCGCACAGGCCGCGGTCGCCGGCGAACGTGCGACGCTCGCCAAGCTCGCGCTACGTGCACCTTTTGCCGGTTGGCTGGGCGTGCGCGAGGTCAGCCTCGGGCAGTACCTGACCCCCGGCAGCGGGATCGCCACGCTGACCGTGTGGGACCCGTTGCGGGTTCAGTTCACGGTGCCGCAGAGCGAGATCGGAATGATCGAGGTCGGGCAGGCGGTCAGCCTCACGGTCGACGCCTTTCCCGGCAAGACCTTCGAGGCGAAGGTGAGCGCGCTCGGCTCCGAGGTCGATGCCAGCTCGCGCAACGTCACGGTCGAGGCGAAGCTGCCCAACCCGCAGCACCTGTTGCGCCCCGGGATGTTCGCGCAGGCGAAGATCCTGGTCGGCGCGCCGCAGCAGGCCATCGCGGTGCCTACGGTCGCGATCACCTACAACACCTACGGCGATTTCGTCTACCGCATCGAGACGCGCGACGGCCATGAGGTTGCCGCGGCCACGCCGGTGCGCGCCGGCGAGTCGCGCGATGGGTTCACCCAGGTGCTGAGCGGGCTCGAGAGCGGCCAGAAGGTCGTCACCGCGGGCCAGCTCAAGCTGCACGACGGCGCCGCGGTGCGGATCGAATCGGGCACAGGGAACTGAACGCGCCCATGCGCTTTACCGATCTATTCATCCGCCGGCCGGTCCTCGCCACCTCGCTCAACCTGGTGATCCTGCTGCTCGGGCTGCGCGCCTGGGCCGCGATGACCGTGCAGCAGTACCCGCAGGTGAGCAGCACTCTGGTGACGGTCACCACCGCCTACCCGGGCGCCGACCCGAGCACGGTGCAAGGCTTCATCACCTCGCGCCTGGAGCAGGCGATCGCGGCGGCGCCGGGAATCAACTACACCACTTCGAGCAGCTCCGAGGGGCTGTCGACGATCACGTCGTACATGAAGCTGAACTACGACCCGAACGCGGCGATCGCGCAAATCATGGCCAAGGTGCAGCAGGTGCAGAACCTGCTGCCGCAGGGCACCCAGGCGCCGGTGATCAACGAGACCGTGGGCGACACGACCGCGCTCATGTACCTCGCGTTCTACAGCAAGACGCTGTCGCAGCAGCAGGTCAACGACTACGTGCTGCGCGTCGCGCAGCCCAAGATCCAGGGCGTGGCCGGAGTGGGCCAGGCGCAGATCGTGCCGGCCGGCACCGGCGCCGACGGCAACAGCTTCGTGATGCGCGCCTGGCTCGACCCGAACCGGCTCGCGGCGCTGCGGCTCACTCCGTCCGATGTGGTGCGCGCGTTGCAGGCGAACAACTTCATCAGCACCGTCGGCCAGGTGCAGTCGGGCAACGTCACGCGCACCATCACCGCCCAGACCTCGCTCGACGACGCCGAGGCGTTCCGCAACCTGGTCATCAAGCGTAGCGGCAACTCGCTGATCCATCTCGGCGACGTGGCCAAGGTCGAGCTCGGCGCGCAGAACTACCTGCAGGCGGTGTACTACAACGGCACGCCGGCGGTGTTCATCGGCGTGTACCCGACCCCGGGGGCGAACGCGCTCGACGTGGGCGATGGCGTGCACCGCGCCTTCGCGCAGCTCAGCTCCGCTCTGCCGCCCGGCATCGGCATCGTCGTGCCCTACGACGCGACCGAGTACATCCAGCGCTCGATCGACGAGGTGATGCTCACCATCGGCATCGCGCTGGTAGTGGTGGTGGTGGTGATTTTCCTGTTCCTCGGCTCGCTACGCTCGCTGCTGATCCCGGCGATCGCGATCCCGCTCTCGATCGTCGGCGGCGGAATGTTCATGATCGCCTCCGGCTTCAGCATCAATCTGCTTACCCTGCTCGCGGTGGTACTCGCGATCGGGCTCGTGGTCGACGATGCAATCATCGTGGTCGAGAACGTACACCGCCATATCGAGGATGGCCTCACGCCGCTCGAGGCGGCGCGCCTCGGCGCGCGCGAGCTCGCCTCGCCGATCATCGTCATGGCGACCACGCTCGCCGCGGTGTTCGCGCCGATCGGTCTCACCGGCGGTCTCACCGGCAGCCTGTTCTCGGAATTCGCCTTCACACTGGTGTTCACCGTGGCCGTGTCGGCGGTTGTGGCGCTGACGCTCTCGCCGATGGTGTCCTCGCGCGTACTGCGCCATACGCCGCCGCGCGGCCTCGCGCACGCGCTCGAGGCGGGCTACGCGCGGTTGCGTGCAGTCTACGACCGTTCGCTCGGCGCGGTGCTGCGCCACCGCGCCGCAGTGCTGGTGGTCGCCTTGGGCGTGTTCGTCGCGATCCCGGTGATGTTTCTCGGCACTCCGAGTGAGCTCGCGCCGATCGAGGATCAGGGCCTGATCCTGGTGTCGGCCAAGGGGCCGCCCACCGCGACGCTGGACTATCTCGACCGCTATTCGGACGAGATCCGCAGCATCATGGACGGCTTCCCGGAGAACAAGCAGGTGTTCGAGATCAACGGCCTGTCGCTCGGCGGTGGCGGGGGCTACAACGGCATGATCGCCGGTATGAAAATGGTCGACTGGAGCAAGCGCAAGCGCACGCAGATGCAGCTGCTGCAGCCGCTGCAGGGCAAGCTTGCCGGCCTCACCGGAGTACAGGCAGCAGCCTTCGAAAAGCCCTCGTTGCCGGGCTCGCCGACCGGCTTCCCGGTGCAGTTTGTGCTCACCTCGAGCGCCGACTACGGCACCATCGAGAAGGTCGCCAACGATTTCATCGGCAAGGCGATGCAGAGCGGCGACTTTGCATTCCTCACCAAGGACCTCGCGTACGACAACCCCGAGGTGCTGGTGAAGATCGACCGCGCGATGGCGGGCGACCTCGGCATCACCATGGCCGACCTGGGCGGCAACCTCGCGCCGCTGCTGAGTGGCAACTTCGTGAACCGCTTCAACCTGAACGGACGCAGCTACGAGGTGATCCCGCAGGTGCCCGACCGCTTCCGCGCCGAGCCCTCGCGACTGCGCGACTACTACGTGCGCAATGCGGCCGGCGGGTTGGTGCCGCTTTCCACGCTCATCTCGGTGCACACGCGCGTCACGCCCGAGTTTCTGCCGCAGATGCAGCAGCTCAACTCGGCGACCATCCAGGGCGTGATGGCACCCGGGGTGACGCTCGGCCAGGCGCTCGATGACCTGCACGCGCTCGCGGCGAAGACCTTGCCGTCCGACTTCGGCACCGACACCGCCGGGCAATCGCGCCAGTACGCCGAGCAGGGGCACGCGTTCCTGGTGACCTTCGCGCTGTCGATCGTGCTGGTGTATCTGCTGCTCGCAGCGCAGTTCGAGAGCTTCCGTGACCCGCTGATCGTGATGGTTACCGTGCCGATGGCGATCTCCGGTGCGCTCGCGTTCATGTACCTGGGCGCGGCAACGCTCAACATCTACACCGAAGTGGGTCTGGTGACGTTGATCGGGCTGATCACCAAGCAAGGCATCCTGATCGTGCAGTTTGCGAACGTGATCCAGGAGACCGAGGGGCTCGACCGCGCCGCCGCGGTGCTCAAGGCCTCGAGCATCCGGCTGCGGCCGATCCTGATGACCACCGGCGCGATGGTGTTCGGCGCGGTGCCGCTGATCCTTGCCTCGGGGCCCGGCTCTGTGAGCCGCTTCGACATGGGGCTGGTCATCTGCTCGGGACTGGCGATCGGCGCACTGTTCTCGCTCTACGTGGTGCCCGCCATCTATACGTACCTCGCGGCGGACAAGTCTGCCGCGAGGGAAGCGTGACGGGCTAGCATGCGTACATGGAGTTCTTCGCCACAGCAATTATTCCCGCCACGGTTGCGGATCTGCAGCACCGTTTGACGCTCGGCGACCTGCCGCGCTGGTGCGCTTCCATCGAAACGGTGCTAAGCGACGCCAATTCGAGCGGCGAAATCTACTCCGTGTGGGGAGCGTTCCGCGCGTGCCGCGGGGAACTGCGCCACGGCGTACGCTTTTCGCTGCCCGGCTGTCCGAACGCCTTTCAATGGACCGTGACGACCGGACTGCCGCCCGAACCGCGGCATACCGTCATTCACGCCACCATCAACCGCGCCGAACACGAGCAGGACTTCATCGACTCGATCCGGCAGTTCGTGGACGACTGGAAAGCAGGGCTCGAGGCGCGCTGGTAATCCGCGCCAGCTTCAGCGCGGGTGCAGCCACGCGGGCAGCAGCTCGTAGGGGTCGGTCCTGATCGACGGGTCGGCGCTGATGCCGTGCTGCGCGAGCCGGGCGTTCAGCCGGCCGGACTTGAGCTTGTCGAACACGTCGGTGCAGCCGCCTTCGAACTCGCCGCCGACGAAGATCTGGGGCAGGGTGGCCGAGCCCGTGCGGCGCTTGAGAACGTCGAGCAGCCTGCCGCCGCGGTCGTCCGGCTGGTAGGCGACCGAATCGAGATCGATCGAGGCGTAAGGAATCCCGTACGCGGCGAAGGCCTTGCGCACCGAGCCGCAGAACTCGCACCACTCGAACGCGAACATGACGACCGGCCGCGCCGGGTCGCGCAAGATCGCTTCCAGATCGCCGGCGGCCGTTTCGTCCGGGGCGCGCGCGGCTTCCGCCGGCGCCGGAGGCGAAGCGACGTCGAACCGGAATCCCGGCGTCGACCTCGACAGCTCGAGCTCTTCCTCGGTCATCTCGGTTGCGACGTCGTCGAACAACGGCGTGGAAAGGTAGCGCTCGCCGGTATCGGGCAGCATGCACAGGATATTGGCGCCCCGCGGCGCGGAGCGGGCGACCTGCAGCGCGGCCGAAAACGTCGCGCCGGCCGAGATGCCGACGAAGATGCCCTCCCGCCGCGCGAGGTCCCTTGCGCAGCGCAGCGAGTCCCCGCCGTCGACCGGCACGAAGCGGTCGATGCGACCGGCCGCAGCGACCTCTTCCGCGAGGCGCGGGACGAAGTCCGGCGACCAGCCCTGCATCAGGTGCGGCCGGGAGCGGGGATGGCTCGCGCTGTGGGAGCCGTCGGCGCGCCTGGGCTGCGCGAGGCCGCTCGCCAGCATGTCCGAGTTGTCCGGTTCGCACACGACGATCTGCGTGCGCGGGCTTCTTTCCTTCAGCACCCTGGAAACGCCGTTCAAGGTGCCGCCGGTGCCGAAACCCGTGACCCAGTAGTCGAGCGGGGCGTCGGCGAAGTCCCGCAGGATCTCCAGTGCCGTGGTCCGGGCGTGGATCTCCGCGTTGGCCGGATTTTCGAACTGGCGCGGCTGCCACCAGCCGTGCGCTTTGGCCAGCTCGGCGGCCTTCGCCACCATGCCGGAGCCCTTCTGGCCGCCTGGCGTCAGGACGACCCGGGCGCCGAGAAATCGCATCAGCTTGCGCCGCTCGACGCTGAAGTTCTCGGCCATGGTGACGACCAGGGGGTAGCCTTTCTGCGCGCAGACCATCGCCAGCGCGATGCCCGTGTTGCCGCTCGTCGCCTCGACGATCGTCTGCCCTGGCTTCAGCTCGCCGCGGCGCTCGGCGTCCTCGATCAACCCCAGGGCCATCCGATCCTTCACCGAGCCCATCGGATTGAATGATTCCACCTTGACGTAGAGATTGACGCCCTCGGGCCCCAGCCTGTTGATCCGGATCACCGGCGTGTCGCCGATGGTGCCCAGTATGTTGTCGAACCTCCCCCCCATGGCCGCCCCTCCGGCTACATGCCGACCAGTCGAGCGGAATATCCCGCCGCCCGGGTCTTTTCGAGCAGCGCCGCCATGCTGGTCTTCTTCGGATCGAACGCTATCATGAGCAAGTGCTCCTTGCCTGCGCCGAACTTCGGCGCAATGACGCCTTCGACGCTCCGCAGCGCGTTTTCGAGAGCAGTGCGCGCTTCTTGGTTCAGGGATTCGCTAATGTGGATCATCACATCACCGGCGATCATTTTGGCCTCCTGATTACTTACGCTGGATCACGACCTCGACATAGCGGCCGGGTGCCGCGAGCGAGCCGTCGGTCGCGCGGTTGAACCGCTCGGCCAGGGCCACCAGGTCCGCAGCGAGTGATTTCTGCAAGGCGGCGTCGAGCGCGCCGAACGCCTTATGCACCGGACCGTAGTAGATGCGGAAGACCTCGAGGAAGTGGGCCGCGCTGCGATAGCGGAACATGAAGTCCTTCGGCTCGATCGCGATCGAGCCGATGCGATCGCCGAACAGCTCGTGCAGGCGCTCCTCGGTGCCCCAGAGCGCGGGCGACTTCACGCCGGCCGGCGGGGGCAGGTAGCGGCCGATCAGCTTGAACATTTCGCCGACGAAGCTGGAAGGGGTCCAGTTGGCCAGCCCGATCTTGCCGCCCGGCTTGCAGACCCGCGCCATTTCCGCCGCGGCTTTTTCCTGGTCGGGCGTGAACATCACGCCGAAGGTGGACATCACGACGTCGAAACTTCCGTCGGCGTAACGCAGGTTCTCCGCGTCCGCCTGCTCGAACGTCACCGGCAGGCCTTCGGCGCCCGCCCGGGCGCGTCCGCGCTCGAGCAGCGCCGGAACGTAGTCGGTCGAGGTGACGTCGGCCCAGCGCCGCGCGGCGGCCAGCGTCGCAT
>JBAUTD010000651.1:0-2603 GCA_049582045.1 Burkholderiales bacterium | reverse complement strand
AGCTCGCGCATGCAGTCGGGCATCGCGCCCTGTCCGGGCACGACGACGCGCTCGGCGGAGCGTATCTGCGCCGCATCCGCGGTCACCCGCACCCCGGCCTTGGGCGCGACGTGCTCGAGCGCCTTGGACACGGAGCGCAGGTTCCCCATGCCGTAATCGACGACCGCGATTGTCAAGTTACAGGGAACCCTTGGTCGAAGGCACGGTCCCGGCCGCGCGCGGATCGGCTTCCGCAGCCATGCGCAGCGCTCGGGCGAAAGCCTTGAACACCGTCTCGCATTGATGGTGCGCGTTGTCGCCGCGCAGGTTGTCGGCGTGCAGCGTGACCTGCGCGTGGTTGACGAAGCCCTGGAAGAACTCGTGCACCAGGTCGACGTCGAACTCGCCGATCAGCGCTCGGGTCCAGGCGACGTGGAACTCGAGCCCCGGCCGCCCGGAAAGATCGATCACCACGCGCGATAGCGCCTCGTCGAGCGGGACGTAGGCGTGCCCGTAGCGCCGGATGCCCGCCTTGTCGCCGATCGCCTTGGCGAACGCCTGGCCGAGCGTGATGCCGATGTCCTCCACGGTGTGGTGGGCATCGATGTGCAGGTCGCCCTTGGCGTCGATCTCCAGATCGATCATGCCGTGGCGCGCCACCTGGTCGAGCATGTGCTCGAGAAACGGGACTCCGGTGGAGAGCTTGGCCGCGCCGCTGCCGTCGAGGTCCAGCCTGACGCGGATCTGCGTTTCCTTGGTGTTGCGGACGACTTCGGCGGTACGCATCGGATTTTCGAAGCAGGGGTTCTCAGAGCGCTTCGCGCAGCGCGGTCAACAGTATACGGTTTTCGTCGGGCGTGCCGACGGTCACGCGCAGGCAATTCGGCAGCGCCGGTCCGTCCAGGTTCTTCACCAGCACCCCCTGGCTGCGCAGCGCCTCCCAGGTGCGGCGGGCGTCGGCGACCCGAATCATGAGGAAATTCGCCTGCGACGGGTACACCGTGACGCCTTTCAGCGCCGCGAGCGCGGCGCCGAGCTCGGCGCGGTCGGCGCGGATGCGCGCGGCCTGCGCCTCGAGCACCTCGATGCGCTCCAGCACATAGAGCGCCGCGGCCTGGGTCAGCACGTTCACGTTGTAGGCCTGGCGCACCTTGTTGAACTGCTCGACCCAGCGCGGGCCCGCAGCCAGGTAGCCAAGCCGTATGCCGGCCAGCCCGAGCTTGGACACGGTGCGCATCACCACCAGGTTCGGGAATTCGCCCAGACGCGGCATGAAGCTCTTCTGCGCGAACACGTGATAGGCCTCGTCGATCACGACCAGCCCGTTGGCCGCGCGCAGGATCGCGACCACGTCGTCCTCGCGGTAGAGCACGCCGGTCGGGTTGTTCGGATAGGCGATGAAAACCAGCGCCGGGTCGTGCGCCTTCATCTGCGCGAGGAAAGCATCGCGATCGAGCGTGTAGTCGGCGCGCAGCGGCACCTCGATCGCCTTCATGCCCGCGAGCACCGCGTCCATGCCGTACATGACGAAGGTCGGCGCCGGGTACATCATCACCGCGCCGGGACACGCCAGGGCGAAGGTCACCATCTGGATCAGATCGTCCGAGCCGTTGCCGAGCAGCAGCTCGGCGCCCGCGGGCACCTGCATCGTGCGCGCAAGCAGCTCGCGCAGCCTGCGCCCGGATGGCTCGGGGTAGCGGTTCAGATCGACCCCGGCGAGCACCTGCGCCAGCTCGCGCCGCATTTCGGCGGGCAGCGGATAGGGATTCTCCATCGCGTCCAGCTTGACCATGTTGCCGGCCTCGGGCACGTGGTAAGCCTTGAGCGCCAGGATCTCGGGCCGGACGAGCTCTTCGGGGGTCACTTGAACCTCGCCTGGGCCGAGCGAGCGTGCGCGATCAGGCCCTCGCCCTCGGCCAGCGTCGCGGCGACGCGCCCGAGCGTGTCCGCGCCCGCGCGCGAGACCTCGATCAGGCTCGAGCGTTTCTGGAAGTCGTACACCCCGAGCGGCGAGGAAAAGCGCGCCGTGCCGGCGGTCGGCAGCACGTGGTTCGGTCCGGCGCAGTAGTCGCCCACCGCCTCCGAGCTCCAGCGCCCGACGAACACGGCGCCGGCGTTTTTCAGCTTCGGCAGCCAGGCCTGGGGCTCGGCCACCGAGAGCTCGAGGTGCTCGGGCGCTATCCGATTCGCGAGCGCGCAGGCCTCCTCGAGGTCGACGGTGCGGATCAGCGCGCCGCGCGCGCCAAGCGAAGCCTCGATCACGGCGCGCCTGGGCATCTGCGGCAGCAGCTTGTCGATCGCCGCCTGCACGGCGTCGAGGTGCTCGAGGCTGGGCGAGAGCAGCAACGCTTGCGCCACCTCGTCGTGCTCGGCCTGCGAAAACAGGTCCAGCGCGATCCAGTCCGGCGGCGTCGAGCCGTCGCCGATCACCAGAATTTCGGAGGGCCCGGCGATCATGTCGATCCCGACCTGGCCGAACACCTGGCGCTTGGCCGCCGCGACGTAAGCGTTGCCCGGGCCGACGATCTTGTCCACCCGCGGCACGCTTTGCGTTCCGTAGGCGAGCGCCGCGACCGCCTGCGCGCCGCCGACGCGGAACAGCCGATCGATGCCAGCGATATGCG
>JBAUTD010000650.1:0-1694 GCA_049582045.1 Burkholderiales bacterium | reverse complement strand
GCGCAACCCCGCCGCGGCCGACCCCGAGGCCCCGCTCGCGCTCGACGGCGAGGAGCTCGAGCTGATCTCGGTCGCGATCGACGGCACGCTGCTGCGCGACAACGCCTATTCGCTCGACCCCGAGCGGCTGGTGATCCCGGACCTGCCGGACGCCTTCGCGCTCGAGACCGTGTCGCGCATCGTGCCGCAGCAGAACACCAAGCTCGAAGGCCTGTACGCGACCAAGAGCGGCTTCGTCACCCAGTGCGAGGCGCAGGGCTTCCGCCGCATCACCTGGTTCACCGACCGCCCCGACGTGATGGCGCGCTACCGCGTCACGATCCACGCCGACAAGGCCGCCTACCCGGTGCTGCTGTCCAACGGCAACCGCGTCGCGGGCGGCGACGAGCCCGCGGGGCGCCACTGGGCGAGCTTCGAGGACCCCTTCCCCAAGCCCTCGTACCTGTTCGCCATGGTTGCGGCGAATCTGCAGGTTTTGAAGGATGAAATAGTCACTTCGACGGGACGAAAGGGCCTGTTCGTCTACGTGGAGCCGGGCAAGCTCGACCAGGCCGGCTGGGCGATGGACTGCCTCAAGCGCGCGATCGCCTGGGACGAGCGCCGCTTCGGCCTCGAGCTCGACCTGGACGAGTACAAGATCGTCGCCGTCGGGGACTTCAACTCCGGGGCGATGGAGAACAAGGGCCTGAACATCTTCAACACCAAGTACGTGCTGGCGCGCGCCGACACCGCGACCGACACCGACTACCTCAACATCGACCGCGTGGTCGCGCACGAGTACTTCCACAACTGGACCGGCGACCGGGTCACCTGCCGCGACTGGTTCCAGCTCTCGCTCAAGGAAGGCCTGACCGTGTTCCGCGACCAGGAATACGGCGCCGACACCTACTCGCGCGCGGTGACCCGCATCGCCGAGGTGCGCATGCTGCGGGCGGCGCAGTTCCCCGAGGACGCCGGCCCGATGGCGCATCCCGTGCGGCCGCAGTCGTACATGGAGATCCGCAACTTCTACACCATGACGGTGTACGAGAAAGGCGCCGAAGTGGTGCGCATGCAGCACACCCTGCTGGGCGAGGAGCGCTTCCAGAAGGGGATGAAGCTGTACTTCCGGCGCCACGACGGCCAGGCCGTCACCTGCGACGACTTCGTGCAGGCGATGCAGGACGCGAGCGGCGTCGACCTGGCGCAGTTCAGGCGCTGGTACGACGTCGCCGGCACCCCGGTGCTCGACTGCCGCGGCGAGTACGCCGGCGGCACCTTCACGCTGCACGTGAAACAGTCGATGAACCCGCCCTTCCACATTCCGCTGGCGGTAAAGGTTGGAACGCATGAAATGGTGTTGTCGGTAAAGAAGAGCGAAGAAGCATTCAAGTTCGAAAACCTGAGCTCGAAACCCGTTCCTTCGCTGCTGCGCGGCTTTTCCGCGCCGGTGATCCTGACCTACCCGTACACCGAAGCCGAGCTGATCCACCTCATGGCCGAGGACGACGATGCGTTCAACCGCTGGGAGGCGGGCCAGCGCCTGATGGCGACCCTCATCCTCGAGCGCGGCGGCGAGCCTTCGAAGGACTTCCTCGCGGCCTGCGCGCGGGTGCTCGAGCACAGCGCCGCCGACCCCGCGTTCGCGGCCGAAGCGCTCGCGCTGCCCTCGGAGTCCTTCCTCGCCGAGCAGATGGCGGTGGTCGATCCCGACG
>JBAUTD010000649.1:0-2103 GCA_049582045.1 Burkholderiales bacterium | reverse complement strand
GTCGAGCGGCTCGCGGCCGGCGACCTCGAGGTCGACCTGCTGCGCCGCCGCGTGGTGCGCGCCGGCAGGCGCATAGACGTCACCGCCAAGGAGTTCGCGCTGCTCGAGCTGCTGCTGCGCCACCAGGGCGAGGTGCTGCCGCGCTCGCTGATCGCCTCGCAGGTATGGGACATGAACTTCGACAGCGACACGAATGTCATCGACGTCGCCGTGCGCCGGCTGCGGGCGAAGATCGACGATGACTTCGACGTCAAGCTGATCCGCACCGTGCGCGGGATGGGCTACGTGCTGGAGCCTTCGGGCAGGTGAGCAAGCCCATCTCGCTTACAGCGCGCCTGAGCCTGCTGTTCGCCGGCGCCGCGGCCAGCGTGCTGCTGGTCGCGGGCGCGCTGTTCTCGCGCGCGGTGGAGGATCACTTCACGGGGCGCGACATGGAAGCGCTCGGCGGAATGATGGAGTTCGTGCGCACCGTGCTGGCGGGAATCACCGCGCCCGACCAGATGGGGCAGATCCCGCTGCGCATGAAGGACGCGAGATTCGAGCATCCGTCGATCGCCATCGCGGTCGCCGCCGGCGGCAAGGCGGTCCTTTACGAGGCGGGGCCGGGCGAAGTGGTGGCGCACCTGCTCGCGGGCGCCGAGGTCGGCGCGTCCGCGCCGGTGACCTGGTCGCACGGGGCCGATACCTACCGCATCGCGGCCAACCGGTTTCCGCTCGGGATTGCGGGCAGCGCGCCGGTGATGGTGGCGATCGCGTTCAACATCACCCGCGACCAGGGGTTCATCGACGACATGAACGCTTTCCTGTGGCTCGGCGTCGCGCAGGCCGCGCTGGCGATGGCCGCGCTGGGCTGGCTCGCGGCGCGCCGCGGGCTGCTGCCGCTGCGCCGGTTCTCGGCCACGGTCGCGACGATCTCCGCCGAGCGGCTCGACAAGCCGCTCCCGGAGGCGGGCATGCCAGTCGAGCTGCGCGAGCTGGTGTCGGCGTTCAACGGCATGCTGACGCGCCTGGAGGACTCGTTCAGGCGGCTGTCGGAGGTCTCCTCGGACATGGCGCACGAGCTGCGCACGCCGCTTCACAACCTGCTCATGCAGACGCAAGTGACCCTCAGCCGCGAGCGCGACGCGGCCGACTATCGCGCCATCCTGCAGTCCAACACCGAAGAATTCGAGCGGCTTGCGCGCATGGTCTCGGACATGCTGTTTCTCGCCAGGGCGGACAACAGGGAGATCGTGCTCAAGCGCGAGCACGTCGAGCTGGACAATGAAGTGGCCAAGCTGCTTGGCTTCTACGAGGCGCTGGCGAGCGATCGCGGCATCCGCCTGGAGCAGTCGGGCGCCGCGACCGTTCAAAGCGACCGGCTCATGATCCAGCGCGCGCTGTCCAATCTGCTGTCGAACGCCATTCGCTACACGCCCGCCGGGCAGGCGGTGACGGTCGCGATCTCGCAGGACGCGGGCCACGCGACCGTGAGGGTGCAGAACCCGGGGGTGCAGATACCCGCCGGGCAGCTTGCGAAGATCTTCGAGCGCCTCTACCGGGTCGATCCCTCGCGGCGCGAGGGAAACTCCGACAACGTGGGGCTGGGCCTTGCGATCACCAAGTCGATCGTCGAGATGCACGGAGGCCGCGTGGAGGCCGAGTCCGAGGCCGGCCGGACCTGCTTCACGCTCACGCTGCCGCTCAGGGCCTGAAGTCGAACTCGGCGGTGATGGGGCTCGGCTCGCCCGGCCTGTAGACCCGCACCGTGATCGTATGGGGGTTCGGGCCCGCGATCCGGAAATAGTTGCCGTAGCTGATGCTGTCCCCGATCGCCATCAGCTCGAGGCTCTTGGTCTGGCCGCCCATCATCGGGTCGGAGACCGTCGCGGCGACCGTCGCATCCGTGATCGGCGCGCCGTTCGCGCTGTCGTAGAGCGAGACGTTCAGATGGTAATAGTCCTCGCCGCGCGGGATGCCGCCGTGCATCGTGCTCTCGGCGTCCACGCGCCCGCGGTGCTGCTGGCGCAGCGTCTGGGCCGAGATGACCCCGAGGTAGATCTCGGTTCCGGCCACGACCTTGCGGTTTCCCGCGCGGGGCGCCGCCGGCGCGGCCTTGCCCGC
>JBAUTD010000648.1:0-1790 GCA_049582045.1 Burkholderiales bacterium | reverse complement strand
GCACCGAGCTGCCCAGGCGCCCGCGCAGGAGCGAGAACACGAGCGCCACCAGCGCCGCCATGCCCGCCAGCGCGAGCCAGTAGTTGTAGTCGCGGCGCGCCTCGGGGCCGAAGGCATTGAGCGCGATGAGCGAGGTGCCGGTCTCGCCGTTGATCAAACGGTCGAGGTTGACCAGCAGGTGCAGCAGCTCGGCAACGACCCACATGCCGATCGCGAACTCGCCGCCGCGCAGGCGCAGCGCGAACGACGACAGCGCGAGCGCGACCAGGCCTGCCAACGCGGCGCCGAGCACCAGCGCCGGGTAAACGCCGAGGCCGAAGCTCGAGAGCCGGATCGCGGCGTACGCGCCGATGCCGAAGAAGGCCTGCTGGCCGACCGAGACCAGGCCGCCGTAGCCGGCGAGCGCGTTCCACATCACCCCGAGGATGACGTAGATGTAGAGCGTGGTGAGGCGATCGACCGCGTTCGCGTCCAGGTAGAGCGGGCCGAAGGCGAGCGCGACGCCGAGCGCGCCGAGCATCGCCACCGAGGCGGCCGAGAGCGGCGTCCAGCGCTGGATCGACAGGCCGGCGCGCTCGCTCACGAGGAGCCTTTCATGCGCTGGCGAACCAGGCGCGCGCCGAGCACGAGCAGGAACACCGCGTGGCCGGCGATCAGGAAGCCGTTGGGCGCGATCTGGGCGCCGACGTTCTGCGCCACGCCCAGCACGATGCCGCCCGCGAGGGTGCCCCACATCGAGCCCAGGCCGCCGATCACCACCGCCTCGAAGGCGAAGATGAGCTGTGCCGGCCCGGCGTAGGGGCTGAACGTCGCGCGCATGGCGAGGAAGGTGCCGCCCACGGCGACGGTCATGACCGCGATCGCGGCGGCCGCGGCGTAGACCCGGCGCGAGTCGATGCCTACCAGCTCGGCGGTGTCGGGATCCTCGGCGATGGCGCGGATCGCGCGCCCGAGTGCAGTGCGCGCGAGCATGAGCTGCAGAGCGCCCAGCATCGCGAGCGCGACCACGAAAGTGAGCCCCGCCAGGTGGCCGATGTAGATCCGGCTGCCGATCGACCAGCTGTCGAACGCGAGGTCGCCGATCGCCGGCGCGAGCGAGCGGGTGTCGGCGCCGAACTCGAGGAACAGCAGGTTCTGGATCACGATCGCCAGGCCGAAGGTGGTGAGCAGCGGCACCAGCACGCCCGAGCGCAGGCTGCGCTCGAGCATCACGCGCTGCATCACCCAGCCGAGCGCGCCCATCAGCGGCAGCACCAGCGCGAGCGCGACGAACGGCGACATGCCGCTGCGGTCGACGATCGCCCACACCAGGAAGGCGGCCAGGACCGCGAGATCGCCGTGCGCCAGGTTGATGATGCGCATCACGCCGAACATGAACGACAGCCCGCACGCGATCAGCGCGTAATAGCCGCCGAGCAGCACGCCCTGGATCACCTGGTTGAGCCAGATCATGCGGGCCGGGTCTCGGTGGCGCGGCCCAGGCCGAAGTAGGCCCCGGTGACCTGCTCGCGCGTCATGTCGGCCGCGGCGCCTTGGAGCACCACGCTGCCCTCGAGCATGCAGGCCACGCGCGTGGCCACGCGCAGCGCGCGGCCGAGGTCCTGCTCCACCAGTACGATGGTCGCGCCGCCCGAGATCAGGGCTTCGAGGCACTGGTACACGCGCTCGACCGCGACCGGCGCGAGCCCGAGCGAGACTTCGTCCAGCAGCAGCACGCGCGGGTTGGCGACCAGCGCGCGCCCGATCGCGGTCGCCTGCTGCTCGCCGCCCGAGAGGCTGCCGGCCTTGGC
>JBAUTD010000647.1:0-2195 GCA_049582045.1 Burkholderiales bacterium | reverse complement strand
ACGCCGGGCTGCTTGAGCGGCGCGCCGTCACCGGCGACCGAGTCGAGCAGCATCTCGCGCGCGGCGTAGTGCGGGTCGGCGGCGATGTCGGCCGCGCTGTAGATGCGCCCCGCGGGGACTTCCGCCTGTTCCATTTTTCGAAGAACTTCTTCTTGCGTAAAACGTGAAGTCCACTCCGCTATGGCCGTATCGATTCGTTCCATCTGCGCGGCGCGGCCGTCGTTCTTCGCCAGCGCGGGGTCGTCGCGCAGGTCCTCGCGCCCGATCGCGCTCATCAGGCGCCGATAGAGGCTGTCGGCGTTGCCGGCGATCAGGACGAACGATCCGTCCTTGCACGGGTAGAGGTTCGACGGCGCGATGCCGGGCAGGCTCGAGCCCGAGCGCTCGCGCACGACGCCTTGCGCGTCGTATTCCGGCAGCAGGGACTCCATCACGTTGAACACCGACTCGTACAGGGCGACGTCGATCACCTGCCCGCCGCCGCCCGCCTGGATGTGCCGCAGCGCGAGCAGCGCGCCGATCACGCCGTGCAGCGAGGCGAGCGTGTCGCCGATCGAGAGGTTGGGCCGCACCGGCGGCCGGTCGGGGTAGCCGGTCACGTAGCGCAAGCCCCCCACGGCCTCGGCGATCGCGGCGAAGCCGGGCCGGTCGCGGTAGGGCCCGCTCTGGCCGTAGCCCGAGATGCGCACCATGACGAGCTTCGGGTTGGCCGCCGAGAGCCGATCCCAGCCGAGGTTCCAGCGCTCCATTGCGCCGGGACGGAAGTTCTCGATCACGACGTCGGATTTCGCCGCGAGGCGCCGCACCGCCTCCTGGCCCTCGGGCTTGCGCAGGTCGAGCGTGACCGAGCGCTTGTTCCGCGACTGCACCTGCCACCACAGCGACACCCCGTTCCTCATTTTGCGCCAGCGCCGCAATGGGTCGCCGTCGCCCGGCGGCTCGACCTTCACCACCTCGGCGCCGAAGTCCGCCAGCGTCTTGGCGCAGAACGGCCCGGCGATCAGGCTTCCGAGCTCGAGGACCCTGACCCCCGCCAGCGGGCCGCTCATGCCTCGCGCCGGCGGAGCATCCGCAGCGGGTTGTACTCGAGCACCGTCTCGCCGCGCTGATTGACCACCTTGTTGGAAAAGCGCACCAGCCCGCGGTCGCCCTTGGAGGTGAGGCGATGCTCGGTCACCTCGCACTCGACGTGGATCGTGTCGCCCACCACGGTCGAGCGCTTGACGTCGAGCGTCGCATTCAGAAAGGCGAGCCCGGTGTCCTGCATGGTCGGCAGCAGCAGCCCCTCGGCGAACGAATACACCAGCGCGCCGGGCACCGCGCGGCCCTTGATCGCACGCCCCTCGTCGTCGGCCACCGCGAACAGCTCCTCGGTGAGCCAGGTCAGGTTGACGAAGTTCGAGAGGTCGGCCTCGCTGATCGTGCGGCGGTGGGTGCGAAAGCGCGACCCTTGCGCCAGATCCTCGAAGCAGAAGCCGCGCCCGACGACCGGCAGGAGTTCACTCATTTCTTTTCGAAGTGGCCGCGCGCCTTCATGAAAGCCTCGCCCATCGCTTTCCAGGCCGCGTCGGCGCCCTTCATCATGTCCATCCAGGCCTCGCTCGATGCGACCTGCACCTGGTGCATCTGGTACATCGCCTCGTCGCGCCGCGAGCGGTAGGCCTCGAGCTGCTTCTCGTACTGGGCCTTCATGTCGGCCTGCGCCGACTTGGTCTTTTCCTCCCACTTGGCGACCTCGGCGTTCCACTGGTCGAGTTGCGCCTTCATCTTCTGCACGTATTCTTCGCGTGAGCTCATGGCGTCCTCCTGGGGTTGTCGGGAGAATTCTAACGCTACATGCCGCCCGCGACGTCGATAAAGGTGCCGCTGGAATACGACGCCTCGTCCGAGAGCAGCCACAGGATCGCGCGCGCCACCTCATCGGGCTGCCCGCCGCGCTTCATCGGCGTCTTCTCCTTGACTCGATCGACGCGCCCCGGCTCGCCGCCCGAGGCGTGGATATCGGTGTAGATGAAGCCCGGGCGCACCGCGTTGACGCGGATGCCGTCGGCCGCGACCTCCTTCGCCAGCCCGATCGTCATGGTGTCGAGCGCGCCCTTGGAGGCGGCGTAGTCGACGTATTCGCCGGGCGAGCCGAGCACCGCGGCGCGCGAGGACACGTTGACGATCGCGCCCCCCGAGCCGCCGCGGCGCGT
>JBAUTD010000646.1:0-4508 GCA_049582045.1 Burkholderiales bacterium | reverse complement strand
GCGGCTGGGGCGGCGAGCGCCGCCGCGATCAGCAGCCCGGTGCCGGTGCCCCCGAGGATGAAGTTGGCGGCCGCGCGCAGATCCCAGTGCGCCTGCAGCCAAGGCTTGGGCCCGTAGCTCGTGCCCTGGGTCATCGGCGCTTGTCCCACAAGTAGTAGAACCCGGGCTCGGTGCCGAGCTCCTCGTGCATGCGAAAGAACTGGTTTTCGGCCAGCAGATGCGAAATGTTGCTCTCGGGGTCTTCGGCGTCGCCGAAGTGCAGCGCCTTGGCGATGCAGGAGTTGACGCAGGCCGGCGTGGCGTCCGGGTCGACGCCGGGAACCAGGCCTTGCGCCAGGCCCGCGTCGATGCGGTCGACGCAAAAGGTGCACTTGGTCGCCACGCCGATCCGGCGCGCATCGAAACCCTGTTGCTCGGATGGCATCGCCTCGCCATAGGCGAAGCTCGGATGATCGGTCTTGTAGCGCGCCTGGTAGGGGCAGGCCACCGCGCAGTAGGCGCAGCCGATGCACAAATCGTAGTCGATGGTGACGATGCCGTCGGCGCGCTGGCGGGTCGCGGTCGAGGGGCAGACGTGCATGCAGGGCGGATCCGCGCAGTGCATGCAGCCGACCGGAACGAACGCGCGCTGCACTTCGGGGTATTCGCCCACCTCCATGTCGAGCACCCGCCGCCACTGCACGTCGGGCGGGGTCGAATTGGCGTGCTTGCACGCCGCGGTGCAGGTCTGGCAGCCGACGCAGCGGCGCAGATCCGCCACCATGGCCCAACGGGTCACGCGGCCCTCCGCAGCGACACGCGCACGACGTCGGCGCCCGAGCCGGTGGCATCGGTCAGCGCGAGTGACATCGGCACCAGCTTGTTCATGCTCGGCATCTCGAAGTCCTTGGCGAACGGCGTCGCCCAGTGGTCGAACTGCCCCAGCAGCAGCAGCGTATCGGGACGGATGCCCTGGCGCAGCACCGCGTGCGCCCGTACGCTCGCCTTGGGCGTGGCGATCTCGACCAGGTCGCCCTCGGCCACGCCGAGCCGCTCGGCGGTGCGCGCGTTCAGGATCACGCCTTTGTGTCCGGCGATGTTGTCGGCCACTTCCTTGATCAGCTGCATGCCGACGTTGCCGCCCCAGGCGTACTGCATGCTGCGCGCGGTGAGCAGCCAGTAGGGGAAGTCGTCCGGCTGACCCCCCATCGTGCGCAGCGACGTCTCCCACAGGCCGGGGAAATCCTTCCACGCCGGCAGCGCCTGGTACTCGGTCAGCTGCGCGTCCCACCAGCGCATGTCGTGCTCGTGCAGACGGCGCTCGAGCTCCTTGCCCACGCGCAGCAACCGCTCCTGATAGGGCAGCTCGAAGCGCAATCCGAGCTCGACGAAAGTCGGATACAGGTACCAATCCAGGCGCGAGAACGGCTTGGTGCGCAATCCGTGCTCGCGCCACCAGTCCAGCCCCTGCGACTCCGCGCCGTCGGTCAGCTCGGCGCTTGCGGCGCGGCAAACGGCATCCCAGATTTCGCCGGCTTTGTATGTCTTGTTCGTATCAAGAGAAAAATCCCATTTGTCGGTCTTGAGCGCGACGCCCGCCACGCCGCGGTTGATCGCCGCGTTGTACTTCTCGAGCAAGCCGACGCGGCGCGCGAGCTCGGTGGCGATGTCGCTGAAGTCGCGCGCTTCGCCTTGCGGCGCGACGACCGGCTGGCGCAGCGCGAAGCCCTCGTGGTCCCAGAATTGCTCGATGAACTTCGAGCCGCCGATGCGGATCAGCTGCGTGCTCTCGAGGTCGACCGCGTCGGGCAGCAGGATGTCGGCGAAATGGTTGGTCTCGTCGTGCGTGTAGGCGAACGCGACAGTGAACGGGAAGCGCGCCATCTGCGCGGCGACCCGGTCGGTGTCCCAGAACGAGATCGCCGGGTTGGTGCGATACACGAACCAGACTTCCGGCAGGGTCACGCGCGGCAGGCCCTTGGGCGTCTCGTCCAGGAACATCCACGAGAAGTGGGTCGGCCCGAGCGCCTGGCTCCACGGCCCGTTCGCGGCGAGCGGGACCATGCTGCGGTAGGCGTTGCGGATGTTGGGTTTCGGGCTCCAGTGCTCGCGGTCGGTGGGATTGAGCGGGTAGGCCATGAAGCCGTCCGCGCCGGGCCGCACGCTCTTCAGGCGCTCGCCGAGCGGCTTGTTCAGCCGCACCGTGGTGCCTAGGATCCCGCCCGGCGTTTCCAGTGCGCCGACGAGCGAAGAGATCATGGTGCGCGCCCAGCAGCATTCGTAGCCGCCCCAGCCGTTCGTGACGGTCTTGCCCAGGGTGATCGCGACCGGGCGCAGGGGCAGGATGCGGCCGTCGATCTCGACCGTGGCGCCGACCCGCGCGTGCGAGAGGTATTCGCCGGCGATGCGCCGCATGGTGGCCGCCGGGACGTCGCAGATTTCCTGCGCCCACTCGGGTGTATAGCGCTTGAGGTGCGCGACCAGCTTGCTGAACGCCGTCTCGCCGAGCAGCTCGCCTTCGCCCAGCACTTCCTGGTCCGGTCCGATCTCGAGCGCCGCCGCGGCATACGGACCGCCCTCGAGCGCGGGCTCGGCCTGCGGCGTGTCGAACGGCACCGCGGCGTTGCGCCTGGCATCCCACAGCAAGGGCTTCTTCGTCGCCGGATCGCGCAGGTAGTAGCCGTTCGGCCCGACCAGGTAAGGCGCCGAGGTGCGCACGGTGAGGAACGCGAGGTCGAGGCGCTCGCGCGGCTGCTCGTGCAGCAGGCAGTGCGCCAGCGCGAACAGGAACGCGGGATCGGTCTTGGGCTTGATCGGCACCCATTCGGCCGAGCACGCGCCGGTGACCGAAAGGTGCGGCTCGACCTGGACCCGCTTGATCCCGCGCTCGCGCGCGTTGGCATGGCGCCACACACCCGCCACCCCGCCCGAAGCCTCGATGTTCGCGCCGCAGGAGATGTTGTAGTCGCACGACGGCGTGTCCGCCGAGACGGTGAAGCCACGGTGCCAGAATTCCCCGTACAGGTGCTCGGAGTGGTAGCACTTCACGCCCTGGCCCGAGCCGAAGCCCATGTCCATCGGCCCCCACGCGGCGAGGAAGGCCGGCAGCGTGCCCATGTAGGACTGAGGCGTACCGCCGCCGCCGAAGCTCGCAGCCACGCGGGGGTAGCCGGACTCGTCGAGCAGGCCGCGCGCGCGCACATCGTTCAGCTTCGCGGCGATCGTCTCGAACGCTTCGTCCCAGGAGATCGGCACGAAGCGCGGGTCCTCATCGCGCCCCTTCTTCGGATTGGTGCGCTTCATTGGCGAGAGAACGCGATTCGGGTTGTAGAGCTTTTGCACCAGGCCGTAGGCCTTGACGCAGACCTTGCCGCCGCCAGGGTGCACCGAGGCCGCGCCGAAATTCGGCTCGACCGCGGTGGCGACGCCGTCGCGCACCTCGACCGTGAGCAGGTCGGGCCCCGCCACGCACTGGTAGCAGTAGGTCTTGAGTTTCACTTGAGACCGGCCTTTTGCGCCTTGGCGGCGAGGCGCTGCTCGGTCTGCTTGACGTCGACCACGAAGCGCATGTGGCGGCCGCGACAGATGGTGTCGACGCCGTCCGAGCCCGTCAGCTCGAAAGTCACCGCGCGCCCCTTCACTTCGGCGACGGTCGCCTCGATGCGCACCGTCATGCCGAGCAGCGTCGGCGCGGTGTGGTCGAGCTCGACGCGCGTGCCGACCGAGTCCTCGCCGGGATCGAGGTGACCGAGCAGGAACTCGCGGCAGGCGACCTCGATATCGCGCACCAGCATGGGCGTGGCGTAGACGCGCGCCTTCTCGCCCATGAAGTCGATGGTTCGCTCGCGATCGACCGCGAACGTGCGGGTGGTCGACAACCCGGCGACAAGTGTGGCTTTCATGATTCCTCTCCCTCTGCTTCAAGCGTCAATCCCAACACGGTGCACCCCATACCTGCTTGATCCATATCAAGCGACTCTCCGTGCGTCACAGGCCGAGATACGCAGCCTGAACGCTCGCGTCAGCGAGCAGCTCGGCGCCGCTGCCGGCGAGCACGATGCGCCCCGTCTCCAGCACGTAACCGCGGTCGGCGATCGCGAGCGCCGCGCGCGCGTTCTGGTCGACCAGGAAGATCGCGGTGTCCGCGGCGCGCAGGCCGCGCACACAGGCGAAGATCTCCTCCACCAGGCGCGGCGCGAGCCCCATGCTCGGCTCATCCAGCAGCAGCAAGCGCGGTCGCGTCATCAACGCCCGTCCGATCGCGAGCATCTGCTGCTGGCCGCCCGAAAGCGTGCCCGCCGGGGCGTTCCGCCGCTGGCGCAGGACGGGGAACATCGCGTACACGCGCTCCAGCGTCGAAGCGGACTCCGGCGCGGGCCGCGTGTAGCCGCCCAGGCGCAGGTTGTCCTCGACCGAGAGCGGCCCGAACATCTGCCGTCCCTCGGGCACCTGCACGATGCCGAGCCGCACGCGACGCTCCGGCGGCGCGCCGGTGATGTCGGCGCCTTCGTAGCGCACCTGGCCGCCGC
>JBAUTD010000645.1:0-6743 GCA_049582045.1 Burkholderiales bacterium | reverse complement strand
ACGCCCCAGGCGAACACCGCGGCCATGAACGCGGGCAGCGCGATCACCTCGCGCGACAGCCACGACGTGCGCCACTTCGCCGCCGAGCGCCAGGCGCGCTCGGGACGACCGAGGTGGAAGAACGACGCGGCGAGGCCCGCGGCGAGCAGCGCAAGCGCGATCGCGGCTCCGACAACATAAAACGCTCTCGCGGCATTGAAGAAGACTTCCACCGCCACGAGCGCAAGGAAAAGCCCCTGGCCCGCGCCGATCAGCGTGGTGAGCAGGATCACGGACAGGGCAGGCCGCACGGCTACCAGCTCGTGACGTCGTCGAGCGCCGGGTCCTTCGTCGAAGGCCGCGGCAGCAGGCCGTCGACCTTGAGCGGGTTGTCGTGCCGCTCGAGCTCGTCGGGATGAATGCGGATCTCGGTGCGGCGCCGCGGCAGGTAATGGTTCGCCGGCTGCGTGCCCCACTCGGGCATCAGCGCGTAGCCGCCCTGCTCGCGGATCGCCTTCGAAGCGGCCGAGTCGGGGTCGTGCACATCGCCGAAGATGCGCGCGCTGGTCGGACAGGCGAGCACGCAGGCGGGCTTGCGTTCCTTTTCCGGTAGCGCCGGGTCGTAGATGCGGTCGACGCACAGCGTGCACTTCTTCATCACCTTCTGGTGCGCGTCGATCTCGCGCGCGCCGTAGGGGCAGGCCCAGGAGCAGTACTTGCAGCCGATGCACTTGTCGTAATCGACCAGCACGATGCCGTCCTCGGCGCGCTTGTACGAGGCGCCGGTCGGACACACCGGCACGCAGGGCGGGTCCTCGCAGTGCAGGCAGGACTTGGGAAAGTGCACCGTCTCGGTGTTCGGGAACTCGCCCACCTCGAAGGTCTGCACGCGGTTGAAGAAGGTCCCGGTCGGATCGGCGCCGTAGGGATTGTCGTCCGACAGGTAGCCCGCCTCGCCCGAGGTGTTCCACTGCTTGCAGCTGGTGACGCAGGCGTGGCAGCCGACGCAGACGTTGAGGTCGATCACCAGCGCGAGCTGAGTCATCGCTCGATCCTCCTGCCGGCGACGTAGGCGAGCCATTTGAGCGGGGCCGGTCGCGTTCCCGGGAATGCATTGAGAGTCTGAAATTCAGGCCAAACCCCTTGCTCGTCCGCGGGATAGATTCTCACCCTCACGTCGTACCAGCCCGCCTGGCCGGTGACCGGGTCGGAGTTCGACGCGCGCCCGCCCTCGAGCGGAAGCTCGTCCGCGATCAGGTGGTTGAGCAGGAAGCCCTTGCGCGCCTCGTTGGCGTCGGGGGCGAGGTTCCATGCGCCGGACTGCTTGCCGATCGCGTTCCAGGTCCAGACCGTACCGGGCTCGACCGCCTCGCTCTCGCGGCACAGGCAGCGCACCTTGCCCCAGGGGGATTCGACCCACATCCAGCCGCCGTCCTTGACGCCCGCCGCGCGCGCGGTGCGCGGGTTGACGAACAGGTAGTTGTGGCCGTGGATCTGCCTGAGCCACGCGTTCTGCGAGTCCCAGGAGTGGTACATCGCCATCGGGCGCTGGGTGATCGCGGCGAGCGGGTACTTCTGCATGTCGGTGACCTGTGCTTCGAGCGGCGCGTAGTAGAACGGCAGCGGGTCGAAGTAGGTCCGCACCCGCTCGCGCAGGCGCTCGGGCGGCTGGCGCCCGGGCCACTTGCCCTCGGCCGCGAGGCGGAACTTCTGCAGCACCTCGGAGTAGAGATGAATGATCACCGGGTCGCCCCAGCGCCGGATGCGCATCCTCTGCGCCCACTCCATGTAGCCGCGGTTCCAGTTGCGCATGTACTGATACGAATGCGGCAGCTTGTAGTGGAACACGCAGTTGTTCGCGGCGTACATGTCCCACTGCTTCGGGTTGGGCTCGCCCAGCATCGACTTCTCGCCGTCCTTTCCGCGCCAGCCGGCGAGAAAGCCGATCCCCGAGCCGGGCTCCGTCTCATGCCGGACGATGAAGTCGGGGTAATCCTTGTATTTCCTCTTGCCTTCTCCATCGACAAGCGCCGGTAACCCGAGGCGGCTGCCAAGCTCGATCAAGACCTCTTGGAAAGGCTTGCATTCGCCCAGCGGCGGAACGACCGGCACGCGCACCGAGTCGACCGGACCGTCGAACTCGGAGATCGGGCGGTCGAGCATCGACATCACGTCGTGCCGCTCCAGATACGTGGTGTCGGGCAGCACCAGGTCGGCGAACGCGGTCATCTCGGACTGGAACGCGTCGCACACGGCGATGAACGGGATTTTGTACTCGCCGTTCGCATCGCGGTCGTTCAGCATCTTCCTCACCTCGACCGTGTTCATGGTCGAGTTCCAGGCCATGTTGGCCATGAAGATGAGCAGCGTGTCGATCGGATAGGGGTCCCCGCGCCAGGCGTTGGTGATCACGTTGTGCATCAGGCCGTGCACCGACAGCGGGTGCTCCCAGGAGAAGCCTTTGTCGATGCGCACCGGCTCGCCGTCCTCGTCGACGAACAGGTCCTCGGGCGAGGCCGGCCAGCCGAGCGCGAGGCCGGCGAGCGGTTTGCCCGGCTGCACCCCCTCGGGCCCGGTCGGGGTCTTGGCCGCGGGCGGGATGCCGCGCGGGAACGGCGCCTTGTGGCGGAATCCGCCGGGGCGGTCGATGGTGCCGAGCAGGCTCATCAGGATCGCGAGCGAGCGAACGGTATGAAAACCGTTCGAATGCGCCGCCAGCCCCCGCATGGCGTGAAACGCCACCGGGTTGCCCGTGACCGATGCGTGCTCGCGGCCCCAGCAGTCGGTCCAGGCGATCGGCAGCTCGATTTTCTCGTCGCGCGCGGTGACGCCCATCTCGTGCGCCAGGCGCCGGATGGTCGCGGCCGGAATGCCGGTCACGCCCTCGGCCCATTCGGGCGTGTACTCGGCGACGCGCTCGGCGAGCAGCTGGAACGCGGGCCGCACGTGCGTGCCCTCGGGCAGGGTGAACTCGCCGAACAGGAAGGGGTCGGTGTCCGGGGTGTGCGTCAGGCACGGCCCGTTCGAGTGCCGGTCCCACCAGAGCTGGTTCTGCGGGTAGTTCGGATTGACCGGGTCGGCGTCCTCGTCGGTCGCGAGCAACCCGAAGTGCGGCGAGGCCGGGTCGGTCACCACCAGCTGTCCGCCATTGGTGTAGCGCGCGACGAACTCGCGGTCGTACAGCCCCTGCGCGATCAGTTCGTTCGCGAGCGCGAGCAAGAGCGCGCCGTCGGTGCCGGGCCGGATCGGGACCCATTCGTCGGCGATCGCCGAGTAGCCGGTGCGCACCGGGTTGATCGACACGAAGCGCCCGCCGCGGCGCTTGAACTCCGAGATCGCGATCTTGAGCGGGTTGGAGTGATGGTCCTCGGCGGTGCCGAGCATGACGAACAGTTTCGCGCGCTCGAGGTCGGGGCCGCCGAACTCCCAGAACGAGCCGCCGATGGTGTAGATCATGCCCGCGGCCATGTTGACCGAGCAGAAGCCGCCGTGCGCCGCGTAGTTCGGGGTGCCGAACTGGCGCGCGAACAGGCCGGTCAGCGCCTGCATCTGGTCGCGCCCGGTAAACAGCGCAAACTTCTTCGGGTCGGTCGACCTGATTTTCTTGAGTCTTTCTTCCAGCAGGGAAAAAGCCTCTTCCCAGCTGATCGCTTCGAATTCCCCTGCCCCTCTTTCGCTGCCCTGCTTTCGCTTCAGCGGGCGCGTCAGGCGCGCGGGCGAGACCTGCTTCATGATTCCGCTCGAGCCCTTGGCGCAGATCACCCCGCGATTGATCGGGTGCTCGGGGTTGCCCTCGATGTAGCGCACTTCGCCGTCGCGCAGGTGCACCCGGATGCCGCAGCGGCAGGCGCACATGTAGCAGGTGGTGGTCTTGACCTCGGTGGGCACAGAGGCGCTCAATTCGAACCATCCGTCGGCGGAAGGCCTCATTGTCCGCATGCATCCGGGCCGCCGCCAACGAGATAATCTGATTTGCCCATAAGATGGGTGGCCACACCTTCCTTATGGGATATCATGCGCGCCACCGAGCGAGGACCGAAGATGGACAAGAACAGCTTCAAGCCCGACACGCGCTATGTGCTGACCGTGTACGACGCGAAGCGCGCGCCACGCCCTGCGAACATCTACGTCTACCGCGTCTACGACAAGTTCATGCTCGCGCGCTCCACCAGCGGCGACGGCCTGCTGCGCAAGATCGCCTACGACGACGTCGAGCGCATCGTCGAGCAGGCCGAGGTGCCGCCGCGCGAGCGCTTCGCCCTGCCCGCGGGAATGCTGGACGAAAAAAGCTGGGGCGACCGCAGCGAGATGCAGGTCTACGCGAGCTCCCCGGCGCGCGGAAAGTGAAGGCCGCGGCGTGAAGCTCGCCATCGTTTCCGACAGCCACGACCGCGCCGACGCGCTCGCGCAGGCGGTGCGCGAGGCGAAGGCCGCGGGCGCGCAGGCGGTGATCCACTGCGGCGACCTGATCGGAGCGCAGACGGTCAAGCCGGCGCTCGCGCACGGCCTGCCGATACATTTGATCCACGGCAACAATATCGGCGATATCCAGGCGACGCACTTCCAGATGGCAAAGAGCGGCGGGCTCCTTCGCTACCATGGCGCCGATGCCCGTATCGAACTCGCCGGCCGGAAGATCTTCGTCGTTCACTACGACGACTACGGCTACGCCATGGCGTGCACCGGCGATTGGGACCTGGTGTGCTGCGGACACTCGCACAAGGCCGAGGCGCGCAAGGTCGCGAACATGAAAGGCGGCAGCACCTGGCTGGTGAACCCCGGCACCGTGGCGGGTCTCGCGGCGCCGGCGACCTGGGCGCTGGGCGACTTGACGGCCATGCGGTTCGAGCTGCGCGAGCTCGGGCGCGAGCATATGGCCGCTCTATAGCCATATAGCGAACTCTGAGAAGAACGCCTGCGGGCGGCGCTTAAAATCCCTTGCCTACCGGGAGGAGCAAATAGATGTTCACAAGCAACCCGTTCGCCGCGCTGTCGGCGACAATCTCGCCTGCCGTAATGCAGTGCTACGTCGCGCTGATGATCGTCCTGGTCGTGGTCGGCACGCTGTTCGAGGTCGTGCACAAAGGAAGCGCCAGGTACTTCTTCGAGAACTGGCGCCAGTCGAAGAAGAAGAAGGGCGCGAAGCCCGTCGGGGGCGGCGAGCTCGCGTCGATCGCGGTGCAGACCGCGGTGGTCGACGTGCTGACCTCCGGCGAGTTCTGCAACCCGCGCCGGCGCATCGCGCACGTGCTCGGCATGTACGGCTTCGTGCTTTACTGCCTGTCCACCGCCGTGATGGTGTTCGATCCCTCGGCGGGCGCGATCTGGACGAAGCTCTGGTGGCTCGGGGGCCTGATGGTGTGCGCCGGCGGCTACTGGTTCTGGTTCTTCATCCGCGTCGACGTCGCGGCGGAGGGCAATTCCCCGTTCCGCGTCGTGAAGGCGGACCTGTTCATCCTGTCGATGCTCGCCAGCGCCACGCTCGGCCTGATCTGGGCCGCGGCGGGCGGCGGGGTCGGCATCCTGTTCGGTCTCTACATTTTCGCCACGACCGTGCTGTTCGCAGGCGTGCCGTGGTCGAAGTTCGCGCACATGTTCTTCAAGCCCGCGGCCGCGTTCGAGAAAAGAGTGACCCACGCCAGTGGCACGGCCGAGAACCTGCCGACGCAGACCCGCGACGATCCCGAGCAGCAGAAGCGGCACTCCATGGAACTGTTGCGCAACGCTCCGATGGACATGGGGCTGGGCATCAAGCGCGAAGCGCCCCGCCACTACTAGGAAACAGCATGCCTACCTTCGTATACATGACCCGGTGCGACGGCTGCGGACACTGCGTCGACATCTGTCCGTCGGACATCATGCACATCGATAAGACCTATCGCCGTGCCTACAACATCGAGCCGAACATGTGCTGGGAGTGCTACTCCTGCGTCAAGGCCTGCCCGCAGCATGCGATCGACGTGCGCGGATACGCCGACTTCGCTCCGCTGGGCCACAGCGTTCGCGTTCACCGCGACGAGGAGAAAGGCACGATCGCCTGGCGGATCAAGTTCCGCAACGGAACCGAAAAGAACTTCCTGTCGCCCATCACCACCAAGCCCTGGGGAACGGCGATCCCGCAGCTCAGGAACGTTCCCGCACCCAGCAAGGAAATGCGCGACAGCGAGCTTCTGTACGACGAGCCGAAATTTATCCGCATGGATGACGGCGGCCTGCGCACGCTCGAAGCCGCCGGTCTCAAATTGAAGAAGGGTGTCTATTACTAATGGCCTACGAAACGATCATCGAAGACGGCATCGACATTCTGGTCGCCGGTGCGGGTCTTGGCGGCACGGGTGCCGCCTGGGAGGCGAGATTCTGGGGGCAGAACAAGAAGATCGTCATCGCCGAGAAAGCCAACATGGATCGCTCCGGCGCGGTCGCGCAGGGCCTGTACGCGATCAACTGCTACATGGGCACCCGCTGGGGCGAGAACAACCCGGAAGACCATGTCCGCTACGCCCGCATCGACCTGATGGGGCTGGTGCGGGAAGACCTGGCGTTCGACATGGCGCGCCATGACGACTCGACGGTGCATCAGTTCGAAGAGTGGGGCCTGCCCATCATGAAGGACCCGAAGACCGGGCGCTATCTGCGCGAAGGCCGATGGCAGATCATGATTCACGGCGAGTCCTACAAGCCGATCGTGTCCGAGGCCGCCAAGAAATCGGCGGACAAGGTCTTCAACCGCATCTGCGTCACCCACCTGCTGATGGACGAAAGCA
>JBAUTD010000644.1:0-1802 GCA_049582045.1 Burkholderiales bacterium | reverse complement strand
TCCGCGCGGCCTGCGCCGATGGCCAGCAGGCCTACTGGGTCTGCCCCGTGATCGAGGAGTCGAAGGAGGGCGAGCTTCAGACCGCGCTCGACACCTACGAGCTGCTCGCGCGCGAGCTGCCCGGCTTGCGCGTCGGACTGGTGCACGGGCGCCTGCCCGCCGCGGACAAGGCCGCGGCGATGGAAGCGTTCGTCGCCGGGCGGGTGCAGCTGCTGGTGGCCACTACGGTGATCGAGGTCGGCGTGGACGTCCCGAACGCTTCGCTCATGGTGATCGAGCACGCGGAGCGCTTCGGCCTCGCGCAGCTGCACCAGCTGAGGGGTCGCATCGGGCGTGGCGGGCGCGAGAGCGTGTGCATCCTGCTCTATGCCGCGCCGCTCTCGGAGGGCGCGCGCGAGCGCCTCAAGGTGGTGTTCGAGATCTCCGACGGTTTCGAGATCGCGCGCCGGGACCTGCTTATGCGGGGCCCGGGCGAGGTGCTGGGCGAGCGCCAGAGCGGTGTCCCGCTGCTGCGCTTTGCGGACCTGGAGCGCGACCAGGCGCTGGTCGCCGCCGCGCGCGAGGCGGCCGAGCATCTGCTGGGGAGCGACCCCGAGCGCGCTCGGGCGCACGTCGCGCGCTGGTTTTCGGCCCGGCAGGACTACGCAAGAGTGTGAGCTATGATCCGGGCAGCATGAACCTCGAGGTCATCGTCAGGCGGCTGGATGCCTACGAGCGACTGGTCCGGCTCGACAAGCCGATCGGCACGCTGCTGCTTCTATGGCCGACCCTGTGGGCAGTCTGGTTGGCGTCGAACGGTCGCCCCGCTCCGCAGATTCTGATCGTATTCCTGGTCGGCACCCTGCTGATGCGCTCGGCGGGCTGCGCGATCAACGACTTCGCCGACCGCAACTTCGATCCGCACGTCGAGCGCACGCGCGGCCGTCCGCTTGCGGCGGGCGAGATCTCGCCCGCGGAGGCGCTCGCGGTGGGCGCGGTGCTCGCCCTGCTCGCGTTCGGGCTGGTGCTGTTCCTCAACCGTTTCGCAATCCTGCTTTCAGTGCTCGGGGTCGGGGTGGCGTCGAGCTACCCGTTCACCAAGCGCTTCTTCGCACTGCCGCAGGCCTACCTCGGCGTCGCGTTCGGCTTCGGCATCCCGATGGCCTACGCGGCGGTGCAGAACCGGCTGCCGGTAGAGTGCTGGCTGCTGCTCGCGGCGAACGTGTTCTGGGCCGTGGCCTACGACACCGAGTACGCGATGGTGGACCGCGACGACGACGCGAAGATCGGTATTCGCACCGCGGCGCTGACGCTCGGGCGCTACGACGTCGCCGCGGTCATGGCGTGCTATGCGGCGATGCTCGCGCTGCTCGTCGGCATCGGCAGCGCGCGCCACTTCGGCACGCCCTACTACGCCGGCCTGGCGGCGGCCTGGGCGATGATCGGCTATCATTATTTCCTCATCCGCGACCGCTCGCGCGCGGGCTGCTTCAAGGCGTTCCGGCACAACAACTGGGTCGGCGCGGCGATCTTCGCGGGCATCGCGTTATCCTTTCCGATGGTGCTCCCCTGGCGATGAGCAGTGCCGACGCCCCGATCACGAGCTTCGATTTCACCAGCGGCCCGCTGCGCGGCACGCACCTGATCCTTCTGCCCGGCTCGCTCCTGCACCGCGGCGGAGTGTTCCTGGAGACGATCCCCCTGCATGCGGTCGCGGCGATACGCATCGCGTTCGTGCGCAGCGCGCGGCAGCTCGCCTGGGGCGGCGCGCTGGTCTTGATCGCGCTGATCCTGATCGCGGTGTCGGCGCCGCTGGCGGTGCT
>JBAUTD010000643.1:0-6745 GCA_049582045.1 Burkholderiales bacterium | reverse complement strand
GTCGAGCTGGATGGTCACGTCGGGCGACCCGCGCGCCTGGCGGCGAGAGGGATCGAAAAGACCGAGCTGTGGGGATGGCTCCAGACGGGGGGGCGCGCCGGCATGATCCTGAAGCGCCGCAACGGCGTCGAAGACCGACGAACATTTGCCGCATCGCACCCTTCCCCCGCGCGCCGCCAGCTGCGCAGGCTGAATTCGAAACGCCGTACCGCATTTTGGGCAACGCGTAATCAGGTTCACTGGCGTTTGCCCTCGAGCAGGATCCAGCCGCCTGCGCGCCCGCCGGGCGACAGTTTGATCGCGGGCGCATAGGCGGCTATCACGTCCGCGGTCTGCGTCTCGAGAATGCCTGACAGCGCCAGCCGACCGCCCGCTCGCGTGAGGGAACAAATGAGCGGCGCAAGCAGAATCAGAGGATTGGAAAGGATGTTGGCCACGACTACGTCGTAGTCACCGGGGGGCAGCGCATCCGGCGCCCGCACATCGAGGTCGATTTCGTTCGCCCGCGCATTCTCCGCTGTGACCTGAAGCGCCTGTGGGTCGACATCGACCGCGCCGATCCGGCCGGCGCCGAGCTTGGCGGCCGCGATCGCCAATATACCGGACCCGCATCCGTAGTCCATCACGTGCTCGCCGCCGCGAATCTCGCGCGCGAGGAACTGCAGCACGAGCCGCGTGGTCGGGTGAGTCCCCGTGCCGAACGCCATCCCCGGATCGAGCCGCACTACCGGCCCGCCGTGAACCGGGGGCTCGTGCCAGCTCGGCACAATCCAGAGCCGCCCGTCGATAGACACGGGTCCGAATTGCGATTGAGTACGCCGTACCCAGTCGTCGTCCGCGATATTGTCGATGCGGTACGCGGGCGCCATCGCGAGCCCGGCAGCACGTGCCGCGCGCTCGATGATCGCTCCAGGCTCCATCGCTGGCGCGAGCAGCACGCTAAGACGATGACGCCGCCAAGCAACCGGCGTTTCCCACGAAGGCTCCGCATAGCGCGGCACCTCCGCATCGGTGCCGGCGTCCGCGTCTTCGATGCAGACCGACACCACGCCCTGCTCAAGCAGGGCGTCGGACATCGGCTCGGCCTCTGCCGCCTCCACGTCCAGGGTGAGCGACTGCCACGCCATCGCGCTACTTCGCCTTGGGCTTTTGCTCCTGAGCGAGCTTCTGCTCGAGATAATGGATCGACACGCCGCCGCGCAGGAAGCGGATGTCATGAAGCAGTTCGCGGTGCAGCGGAATGTTGGTCTGGATGCCCTCGACGACCATCTCGGAAAGCGCCACCCGCATGCGGCGGATCGCCTGCTCGCGCGTCGCGCCATACGCGATGACCTTGCCGACCATCGAATCGTAGTTGGGCGGAACGGTGTAGCCTTGGTAGACGTGCGAGTCGACGCGAATCCCGGGCCCTCCGGGGGCGTGATACGACGTGATGCGTCCCGGCGAGGGAGTGAAGCGGTAAGGGTCCTCGGCGTTTATCCGGCACTCGATCGCGTGGCCTCGGATTTGTATATCTTTCTGGCGAAATTGCAGCTTCTCGCCCGCCGCGACCCGGATTTGCTCCTGGACGATGTCGATCCCGGTGATCATCTCGGTGACCGGGTGCTCGACCTGTACACGCGTGTTCATTTCGATGAAGTAGAACTCGCCGTCTTCGTATAGGAATTCGAAGGTTCCCGCGCCTCGGTAGGCGATCTTGCGGCACGCCTCGACGCAACGCTCGCCGATTTTGTCGCGCACCTTGGCGGGGAGTTCCGGCGCCGGCGCCTCCTCGATGACTTTTTGATGCCGCCGCTGAATCGAGCAGTCCCGCTCGCCTAGGTACACCGCGCCCTTGTGGCTGTCGGCCAGCACTTGGATCTCGATGTGGCGCGGGTTTTCCAGGAACTTTTCCAGGTAGACCATCGGGTTCGAGAATGCTGCTTGCGCTTCGCCGCGCGTCATGGACACGGCGTTCAGCAACGCAGCCTCGGTGTGCACGACTCGCATGCCGCGACCGCCGCCGCCGCCCGCAGCCTTGATGATGACCGGATAACCGACCTTGCGCGCTATGCGCACGATCTCCTTCGGGTCTTCCGGTAGTGCGCCCTCGGAGCCCGGAACGCAGGGCACCCCGGCCTTCAGCATCGCCTGTTTGGCGGTAACCTTGTCGCCCATCAGCCGGATGTTCTCGGGGCGCGGCCCGATGAACACGAACCCTGAGCGCTCGACCTTTTCGGCGAAGTCGGCGTTTTCGGATAGGAAGCCGTAGCCGGGATGGATTGCCTCGGCATCGGTCACTTCCGCCGCGCTGATGATGGCTGGAATGTTGAGGTAGCTCTGTGCTGCCGGGGCGGGACCGATGCAGACGGATTCGTCGGCGAGCTTGACGTATTTCGCTTCGGTATCCGCCTCGGAATGCACGACCACTGTGCGGATCCCGAGCTCGCGGCAGGCGCGCTGTATGCGCAGCGCGATCTCCCCGCGGTTGGCGATAAGGATCTTCTCGAACATTTAGCCGATAACGAACAGCGGCTGGCCGTACTCGACCGGTTGGCCGTTTTCCACCAGGATCGCCTTGACGACACCAGAGGCGTCGACCTCGATCTCGTTCATCAGCTTCATCGCCTCGATGATGCAGATGGTCTGCCCCTCCTTTACCGTCTGGCCGACCTCGACGAAAGCCTTGGCGTCGGGCGAGGGCGAGCGGTAGAAGGTGCCGACCATCGGGGACTTTAGGACGTGTCCTTCTTGCTTTGCCTCGGCGGATGCCGCCGGCGCCGCGCTCGGCGAGGCCGCCGGAGCGGCGGGCGCCTCGGCTGGTAGGCTCACCGCATGCGCAGTGCTCACCTGCGCCGTGGCGGGAGCCCCGACGCCGCCTTTCACGATCTTGACCTTTTCTTCCCCTTCAGTGATCTCGAGTTCGGAGATGCCCGATTCCTCGACCAGATCGATCAACTTCTTCAACTTGCGCAGATCCATAACAATCCCCTTGGCCGGGAGCCACCCGGCGAATCGGCGCCGCCGGGCCTTATGCCCCGCGGCCCCCTGACGCGAGTCGCTTGAGCGCGTAGGCGAGCGCCAGATCGTAGCCTTGGCTGCCGAGCCCGGTTATGGTCCCGACCGCCGTATCGGCGAAATACGAATGGGCCCGGAATGGTTCGCGCGCATGCACGTTCGATAGATGGACTTCGATGAACGGGATATCTACCGCCGCGAGGGCGTCGCGCAAGGCGACGCTGGTATGGGTAAACGCCGCGGGGTTGAATATGATGAACCCGACCCCTTCCGGGCCGGCCTGGTGGATCCGATCCACCAGAGCCCCCTCGTGGTTGCTCTGGAACGAACTGCATGGAAGCCCGGCCGTGCGCGCGGTGGCGGCAAGTCTGCGATCGATGTCGGCCAATGTCTCTCGGCCGTAGATCTTCGGCTCACGGCTGCCAAGAAGGCTCAAGTTCGGGCCGTGCAGGACGAGGACCCCCGACAATCGTTTGGCTTTTTTGCTCATTTTCGCAGCAGAACGCCGCATCTTACCGCATTTAGAGCTCGTGTTCCTGCGCCGAACGGGTCCCCTGAGGGTTAGGCGCGAAGCATTTCGGCAAGCCACTCGCGAACCTGGGCTTCCTGCAGCGCGCCGAGCTTTCGATGCATGATTCTGCCCCGGCGGTCCAGGAACGCAGTGTAAGGCAGGCCGCCCAGTTGGTTGCCGGTTGCACGCATCAGGTCGATCCCGTCGGAACCCGCAATTACGAGCGGGTAGGTCACTTTGTAGTCTCTCGCGAATTCTCCGACTTTAACCGCAGAATCCAGCGCGATCCCTACAATTTGGACCCCTTTCGGTGCCATTTCCTTGCTCAGGGCGACCAGCATGGGGATCTCTTCGCGGCACGGCGGGCACCAAGTCGCCCAGAAGTTACACAGCACTACCTTGCCCCGCCATTCTGCCAGGCGCCGCGTCTTGCCTTCGAGATCGGTGAATCGCGCTGCCTGCAACGCGGCACCGGAATCCTGGGAGCGCAGCAGTCCAAGTGCAGCCAGCGCCCCCGCCGCGGCCGCTGCGACACCGACTGCGCCGACAATCAGCGCCTTACGTCGGCCGCGCGTCATTCTCTTCATGAGAATCGGCGGCAATCAGCGCGCCGACCTCGGCCAAGCCGGCGCGTTCGGCCACCCTTCCCGCCTGCGTGGTCTTGAGCGCCAGACGCTCGTCGCGCGGGTCGAATATCGACAGACGCAGCGGCGCGCCTTGCCACGTCAAAGACAGAACGGTTACCGAGCGCGCTCGGTCGCCCGAATAGCGGCGCCCCTCCGAGGTCGAGTAGGGCAGATCGCGGTCAATGAGGAAGATTTCCACGTCCTTGGCGCTCTCCGGAAACAACTGCAGGTCGATTTCCGCGTAGCGGCCGGCAAGGCCGCTCAATACCGCGCCGGTGAGGTAGGGATTGAAGCTCTGCAGCTCGCGCATCGCGTTCAGTGCGATTCGCCGCAGTTCCGCAATGCGCTCCGGGTGCTCGGCGGGCTGATATAGCGCTCGATAGGCGCGCAATTCCGCCTCGATCTCGTCGTTGGCCGGCAACGCTTGGGTTTCTTCGGCGCCGACTTGACGCGCCGCCTTGCGCTTGGCGAGCGCGAAATCGTCTATGCCGTCCTCGGCCATGATGCGGGCCGCGGCTGCGGCGATCCGTGCACGTGTTCCATTTTGCCGCGATCCCTTGCGGCCCATTGCCTTGCCTCGATTGAACAGGGAGCGCCACGTTCGGGCTCCCGTTGTGATAGATCATAGCGTAGCCCGGACCGAATCCCGCATCGCGTAGAATCGACGGCTTTTCGCCGCGCCTCCATGCCCGCTCACCTTCACATCCTCGGCATCTGCGGCACGTTTATGGGTGGAATCGCCGCCATCGCCAAGGCCGCCGGCTACCGCGTCACAGGCTGCGATGCGAATGTATATCCGCCGATGAGCGACCAACTCACCGCGCTCGGAATCGAGCTCATCGAGGGCTACGACAGCGCTCAAATTGCGCTCGCCCCCGACGTATGGGTCGTTGGCAACGTCGTTACGCGCGGCAATCCTTTGATGGAAGCGATTCTGGACTGCGGCGACCGATACATTTCCGGGCCCCAATGGCTCGCGCAAGAGGTTCTTCACAAGAAGTGGGTGCTTGCTATCGCCGGGACGCACGGGAAGACAACGGTCGCATCCATGCTCGCCTGGATCCTTGAGCGGGCCGGCCAGGCGCCGGGATTCCTGATTGGCGGCGTGCCGCTCGATTTCCCGGTCTCAGCACGCCTGACTCCAGCGCAACATTTCGTGATTGAAGCGGACGAATACGATACGGCCTTCTTCGATAAGCGATCCAAATTCGTGCACTACCGCCCCCGGACTGCAGTTCTGAATAATTTGGAGTTTGATCATGCGGACATCTTCGTCGATCTTGCGGCGATAGAGCGTCAATTCCATCATCTAGTACGCATTGTGCCCCGATCTGGTCTCATTGTCGCGAATGGCCGCGATGACGCCCTACGGCGGGTTCTGGCAATGGGGTGCTGGACCCCGCTGGAGGTCTTCGGCGATGAAGCGGGCTGGATGGCAGGCAGGCTCGACGCCGACGGCGGGTTCGAGATTGCGTGGCAGGGCAGGTCCGTGGGCCGCGTTGCCTGGAGCCAACTTGGCGCCCACAACAGACTGAACGCCCTTGCAGCCGTTGCGGCGGCACGTCACGCGGGGGTCGCACCGGCGCAGGCCGCGGCTGCGCTGAGCGATTTCGCCGGGGTCAGGCGACGCATGGAACTGCGCGGACAAGCGCGCGGAGTGACGGTGTATGACGATTTCGCCCATCATCCGACCGCCATTCGGGCGACGCTCGAGGGCCTGCGTCAGCGCGTGGGCGGAGCGCGCATCGTCGCAGTGCTCGAGCCACGCTCAAATACCATGAAGCTCGGGGTGATGAAGGATGCCCTCTCCTCGAGCCTCGCAGCGGCAAACGCAGCCTACGTGTACGACGCCCAACTTGGCTGGGACGCGGCCGAGGCATTGCGTCCGCTCGGTAGCCGTGCGCACTGCGTCGGCGATCTCGACGCACTGATCGCGATGCTTGCCGCGGAGGCGCGCCCAGGCGACCACCTCGTGATCATGTCCAACGGCGGCTTCGGCGGCCTGCACCGAAGGCTGCTCGAGCGTCTTCGCCGCGACGCGTGAGTGCCATGATCGTCTACCTGCATGGATTCAACAGTTCGCCGGCCTCGCGCAAGGCGCGCACCATGGATGCCTACATGCGAACGAGGGGGCTCGAGCGCCTTTTCGTCTGCCCGGCGCTGCCACCGGGCCCGCGCGACGCGGTTCGCGTGATCGAGGCCGAACTCGCGCGGCTCGATTCGAAGCCTACCTTCGTCGGCAGTTCGCTGGGCGGCTTCTATGCCACTCACTTCTCCGAGCGCCTCGGCGTGCGCGCGGTACTGATCAATCCGGCGATTGCGCCTTACGTTGGCCTCGAGGCATACCTTGGCGCGCAGAAGAATCTCTATACGGGCGAGAGTTACGAGTTGACTCGCGCCGACCTCGATGGTTGGCGCGCGCTCGCGGTCGAGCGGCCCGACCCGGAGCGCTACCTGCTGTTGCTGGAAACTGGAGACGAGGTCCTGGACTGGCGCGAAGCCGCGCGCAAATACGAGGGCGCGCGCATGGCGATCCGCGATGGCGGGGACCACACGCTACAGAGCTTCTCAGAGCACCTTCCGCGAATCCTCGCTTTCGCGGGGATCACGC
>JBAUTD010000642.1:0-3756 GCA_049582045.1 Burkholderiales bacterium | reverse complement strand
GCTCGACGACGCCCTCGCGCTCGCCGGCCGCAGCTTGCGCCTGGGCGGAGAAACGCTGGGCGTGGGCGAAGGCAAGGCGTGGCCGATCTCCGCCAGCCAGACTGTCTATTCGCGCCTCGTGATCGTGGGCCCTGCCGAAGAACGCCCCTTCGCCGATGCCCTTGGCGCTTTGCTGGGTACCCGGTTCGGCACGGCGGGCGTCGCCTGCCAGGTGGTGCTCGGAAAGCCGCGCTCGCTCGCCACGCGCGCAGGGCTGCGGCACGGCTTCAGCGTGCTGCTCCACGGCATGACGCCCGAGCAGTCGCTGCGCCTGCAGGACCAGGGCCTGGGCGAGCTGCGCCTGCAGGGCTGCGGCATCGTCGTACCGTACAAATCCGTCGCCGCGGTGTAGCCGCGCAGGAGGTTCAAATGAGCGAAGCGAAGCCCCCCCGACCCGACGTCCGGCTCGACCTCTCGGGCCTGACCTGCCCCGCGCCGCTGGTCGGCGCCAAGCGGGTGGTCGACGATCTCGCGCCGGGCCAGGTCCTCGCGCTGGTGTCGGACTGCCCCGGCACGCGCGACGACCTGTTCATCTGGGCGCGGCACACCGGCAACGACCTGCTGCAGGTCGAGCCGCTCGCCGGCAGACAGCACGTGTTCTACATCCGCAAGGGCAAGGCGCCAGGCCCGAGCGCGCAAGTGACGCTCGACATGCGCGGGGCGGTCTGCCCGGGCCCGGTGCTCGAGGCGCGCCGCGTGCTCGAGGGGATGAAGCCGGACGAGGTGCTGCGCCTGCTCACCAGCTGCCCGGCGGCGCGCGACGAGGTGGGCGCCTGGACGCGCGCCACCCAGGTCACGCTCGCCGGCGAGCGCGAAATCGGCGCCGGCGAGTGGGAGTTCTACCTCAGGCGCAAATGAAAGCGGTACGGGTCAAGACGGTCTGGTTCCGCAAGGGCGCGGCGCGCAGCCCGGCCGAGCTCGCGAGCGTGCTCGCCTCGACCCTGTGGCGCCTGGCCGACAAGCTGGTCGACAACCTCTCGCGCGCCGAGTACGACATCGTCACCCCGGAGCGCGGGTTCAGGATCATCGCCGAGGTGCTGGCGCTCGGGCTGCACCTGTGCGACCGCTGGGCCTGGGGCCGGATCGACGACCCGCAGCGCGCCGCGCTGGTGCAGGCGATCGGCGAGCGCCTGGCCGATACGATGGAGAGCAACGTGCACGGAACCCGCGAAAACTTCATCGATATGCTCAACCGGCGCGGGGCCGATTACGCGGGCTTCGACATCCCGGCCGAAGGCGCGGGCTTCCCGGTGCTGCGCTACCTCGCGGCCCAGGTGCGCGAGTCGATGGACGAGCACGACCAGCACTGGGTCATGGACCAGATGATGGAGATCGAGCTGCCCGAGGCGCTCGGGACGCTGAAAAAGACCTTCGACGGCCTCATCGCGCCAGCCTCCACCGCGCCCTGACGCAATGTCCGGCCCCTTCGACCTCGACGACGAGCGCGCGTACCGGGATTGGAGAGACGGGAAACTCTCCGGCGTCTCGAACCGGTTGGAAGTGATCGAATTGCGTGACCCGAGAAACCTCGAGGCCACGGAACGCGAGGCGCTTCTCGCAGGCTGCGCACGCACCAACATGGCGATCTACCGCTCTCCCGCCACGCAGGAAGACAAGGACATTCCTCGCCTGCTCGGGCGGCAGCTCGGCCTCGAGCGCCTGGACGGCAATTTCCTCGCCGACGACGACGGCATCTCGTCGATCACGCCGGGCGCGGGAACTCGCGGCGAGTTCATTCCGTATACCGACCGCGCGATCGGCTGGCACACCGACGGCTACTACAACCCGCCCTCGCGGCGCATCCGCGCGATGCTGCTGCACTGCGTGCGCGACGCGCTCGAAGGCGGCGAGAGCGCGCTGCTCGATCACGAGCTCGCATATATCCTCTTGCGCGACGAGGACCCGCAGCACGTGCGCGCGCTGTCGGCACCGGACGCGCTGACCATCCCGCCGCGGCTGGAAGGCGAAACGCTCGCGCGCCCGGCCGAGACCGGCCCTATGTTCAGCGCCGATGAAGACGCGCTGCACATGCGCTACACCGCGCGCGGGGTGAATATATCCTGGAAGGACGATGCGGCCACCCGCGCGGCACGCGCCGCGCTGGAGCGCTTCCTCACGAATTCGCCCTATGTCCTCCGGCTGAGGCTCGAGCCGGGCATGGGCATCGCGTGCAACAACGTGCTGCACGCCCGCGCCGCGTTCCGCGACGCTCCGCAGCGCCGGCGCCTGCTGTATCGCGCGCGCTACTACGACCGCGTCGCGGCCGCGCCTCACCACTCGGCGAGCAGGACCCCGCTTTCGACTTTGCTCGGATAGCGCTTCAGCGGCCGGTCGCCCTTGTCGACGCACTCGCCGCTCGCGATGTCGAAGGTCCAGCCGTGCTTCGGGCACCTGAGCTGCCCGCCGTCGAGCGCCTCGAGCGGAATCGGGGTGCGCTGGTGCGGGCAGTGGTTGTCGTACACGGTGCAGGCGCCGTTCGCGCGGTAGACGAGCAGCGTGCGGCCTTCGCACTCGGTGCGCGTCAATTGCCCGGCGAAAGCCTCGAGCTTTCCGAGCTCGTGCCAGGCCGCCGGTGCGGCCGCATCCGGGCGGAACTCGGGCAGGCCGGAGGCGAGCAGCACGTCGACCGCCCAAACGATCTTGGCCAGGCCGAGCGCGGGAAACGCCATCAGCAGCGCGTCGAGGATCTCGTCCGCGCTCGCGCCGTCGCCCAGCGCGCGCTTGGTGTACTGCAGCAGCCCGCGCTCGGTCTGCGAGTGCACCTTGGTGATGACCGAAATGAGCGAGCGCGTCTTGGGCTCGAGCCGGCTGCCCGCGTCCTTGAGGAAGCGGAAGTAGTGCCCCATCGCCTCGGGACGGGCCTTGAGCAGGTAGTTAAGGGCGTCGCTCATGGCTCAGCCGCTGCTCCACGCGCGCGGCCGGCGCATGCCCGCGATCTTGCAGGCCTGCCGCACGTAGCCGCAGGGAAAGAGCTCGAACAGGCCCACGCGCGCCCGCTCGCCCAGGCCCAGCGCCTCGGCCATATGCCTGATCACGTAGCGCGCGTCCGGCGCGACCTGGCGCTGCTCGAGGAAGCCGCGCATGAACGCGATCACCTGCCAGTGCAGCGGGCCGAGCGTCAAGTTCTCGCGCCGCGCCACTTGCGCGGCAAAGGCCTCGCTCCAGTCCGCGGGGTCGACGAGATACCCTTCCTCGTCGGTATCGATCGTTCGATCGTCGATCTGCAACTGCATCGCTCCGGTTCCTTCCGCGCAGCCCCAAGATATATCACATCGCGAAAAATTCCGGCGCAGCGGAAAAACTGATCAGGATCAAATCCGGCGCGAAAAAGCGCGGCACACTGGCCACCGGCTGGGCGCACAAAACTTCCATGAGCCTGATCCCGAAGGACCTCACCCCGGTGCTGCAGGCGACCGCCTTGCGCGGCGCCGGGGCGATCCGCTGGCAGCGGCCGGTGTACCGGGACCTGATGCCGCCGTGCAATCACGCCTGCCCCGCGGGCGAGAACATCCAGGCCTGGCTGGCCGAGGCACAGGCCGGGCGCTACCGCGAGGCCTGGCAGAAATACATGGAAGAGAACCCGCTGCCCTCGACCCACGGGCGCGCGTGCTACCACCCCTGCGAATCCGCCTGTAACCGCGCCCAGCTCGACGCGCCGGTGGCGATCCACGCCATCGACCGCTTCCTCGGCGACATGGCTTCGAGCGAGGGCTGGAC
>JBAUTD010000641.1:0-7942 GCA_049582045.1 Burkholderiales bacterium | reverse complement strand
GGTCCGGCGCTCGCCGGCGCGGCGCTGGCCGCACCGCCGAGCTCGTTCAGCCAGGAGCGAAATCCGAAGCGCTCGAAAAGTGCGCGCTGGCGCCCGGGATCGGTGGTGCCATCGTGCAGATCGGCGAGCGTGATCGGCAGCGGCACGTCGCGCTTTACGCTCAACAGCATGCGCGCCTGCGGCAGCCAAGCGAGCGTATTGCGCAGGTTCTCGCCTACCACCCCGCCGATCTCGTCCGCGTGTGCGATGACCTGGTCGAGCGAGCCGAACTGCGCGATCCATTTGGCCGCGGTTTTCGGCCCGACCTTGGCGACGCCGGGGACGTTGTCTACCGCGTCGCCGACCAGGGCGAAGTAATCCACGATGCGCTCCGGGGCGACGCCGAACTTGCGCTGCACCCCTGCCACGTCCAGGGTTTCGTTGGACATCGTGTTGACCAGCGTGACGCTTGGGTCGACCAGCTGAGCGAGATCCTTGTCGCCGGTCGAGATGATGCAGCGCCAGCCCTCGGCCTCGGCCTGCTCGGCGAGCGTCGCGATCACGTCGTCGGCCTCGACGCCCTCGATTGCCAGCACTGGCCAGCCGAGCGCTTCAACCGCCTCCTTGAGCGGGTCGATCTGCGCCGCGAGATCGTCCGGCATGGGCGGGCGGTTGGCCTTGTATTCCGGGTAGGCGTCGTCGCGGAAGGTCTTGCCCTTTGCGTCGAACACGCAGGCGCGCGCCTGCGCCTTGTAGTCGGCGCCGAGCCGCCTTAGCATGCTCAGCACGCCGTAGATGGCGCCGGTGGGCTCGCCTTGCGGGCTTTTCAGCTCCGGCAGCGCGTGGAACGCCCGGTACAGGTACGAGGACCCGTCCACGAGCAGGAGCGTCTTTTCAGGATGGTTCCCGGACACGATGAAGAACGAGAAACTGCCGAAGCTCGCTGACCCGGCGTACGAGATCTCTGCCCGCGAGGCGTGGAGGCTGTTCGGCATTATGGCAGAGTTCGTCGACGGCACCGAGCGGCTGGCGGGCATCCGGCCGGCGGTGTCGATGTTCGGCAGCTCGCGCGCCGCGCCCGACTCGAAGGTCTACCTGCTCGCCGAGCGCACCGCGCGGCTGCTTTCCGATGCGGGATTCGCGGTGATTTCGGGCGGCGGGCCCGGCGTGATGGAGGCCGCGAACAAGGGCGCGTTCTTCGGCCGCGCTCCGGCGGTCGGGCTGAACATCGACCTCCCGCGCGAGCAGCGCGCCAATCCCTATCAGGATCTCAGCCTTCGCTTCAAGCACTTCTTCGCACGCAAGGTGATGTTCGTGAAGTTCGCCACCGCGTACGTGGTCCTGCCCGGGGGCTTCGGCACGCTGGACGAGCTGTTCGAGGCGCTCACCCTGGTGCAAACGCGAAAGACGCGCAAAATGCCGATCATCCTGATGCAACGCGAATTCTGGGATGGGCTGCTCGACTGGTTTCGCGCGCGGCTGGTCGGCGCAGGGACCATCGATGCACAGGACCTCGAGCTGCTGCAGGTGGTGGAGGAGCCGCAGCAGGCGGTGGACGCGATCTTCGCGTTCTACGAAAAGCGCGGCTTCGAGCCTTCGCCGGCGGAGCGCGAAGTCCTGCTCAATCTCTGAGCGTTGTCGCTCTGCTAGAATTCAACGCTCAACGCCTGCCCTATGCGCCGCTTATCCGCAGTTCTATTCGCCGCAGTCGTCCTGCAGGCATTCGCGCAGCAGCCGGCGCCGCCCAAGCTCGAGCCGCTGCCCGGCCCGCCGCCCCCGGCGCCGGGCGCGAGCAACCCGATCGAGGAGCCCCGAGTGCGCATTCCGGTACAGGAGGGCGACAAGGTCGAGCCGATCCGCAAGGGCGGTCAAGTGATCATGCTCAAAGTGACGCCGAAGAACGGTCCGGTCTACTACCTCATCGACACCAGCGGCAACGGCAGCTGGATGCGCCGCGACTCGCTCGACGACGGCGTGCGCGTCCCGATGTGGCCGATCAAGACCTGGGAGTGAGATCGGCTCCACCGCCCGCGCCGGGCGCCTGTGCAATCGGAGCCTAGCGAGCGGTCCATGTCGGTCTACACCCCCGTTTCCGAATCCCAGCTCACCGAGTGGCTGCGCAACTATTCGGTCGGCAGCCTCGCCGGGCTCGAGCCGGTCGCAGCGGGAATCGAGAACACCAACTACTTCGTGACCACCAGCCAGGGGCGCTACGTCCTCACGCTGTTCGAGCGTCTGCCGGCGTCCGAGCTGCCGTTCTACCTCGGGCTGATGGCGCACCTCGCGCGTCACGGCATCCCCTGTCCCGCGCCGCTGGCGAACCTGTCCGATCAGTACCTTTCCAGCCTGAACGGCAAGCCCGCCGCACTGGTGACGCGGCTGGGCGGCAGCTCGATCGAGCGCCCGGGCGTAAAAGAGTGCGCCGAGCTCGGGTCGCTACTCGCGCGCATGCACCTTGCGGGCCGCTCCTACGACGAATACCTCGACAATCCGCGCGGACCGAAGTGGTGGCGCGCAGCGGCGCGCGACGTACGCCCCTTCCTCGATGACGAGGCCCGGGCGCTGCTCGACGAGGAGTTGCGCTTCCAGTCGCTGTACCGTTTCCCCGATTTGCCGCGCGGCCCGGTGCATGCCGACTTGTTCCGCGACAATGCCCTGTTCGAGGGCGGCCGCATATCGGGCGTGATCGACTTCTACTTCGCCGGCGTCGACTGCCTGCTGTTCGATCTGGCCGTGTGCGCCAACGACTGGTGCCTGGTCGACGCCGTGCGCGACCGCAGACTGGATCCCGCAAGGGTGCACTCGCTGCTCGAGGCGTACGCCGGGCTGCGACCGTTCACCGCGCTCGAGCGCGGCGCCTGGCCCGTGCTGCTGCGCGCTGCGGCGCTGCGCTTCTGGCTTTCGCGGCTGCACGACTTTTACCTGCCTCGCCCGGGGATGCTGGTGCACGCACACGATCCGGGGCACTTTCGCGATGTTCTGACGCTGCGCGCAGCGGCGTCGGACGTGCCCTGGGTGGACTGATGGCGACGTCCGCGCGGATCGTGGCCGCGGGGCGCGGCGCGCGCTGGCTCGGCGAGGGTTGGCGCCTGTTCCGTGCCGCGCCGCTGTCGTGGATCGCGCTCGTGTTCGCATACTGGTTGCTGATGAACCTGCTGGTCCTGGTGCCGTTCGCGGGCCTCCTCGTCGCGCCGGTCCTGGTGCCGGCCTTTTCGGTGAGCTTCATGGTCGCGGGCCGCGCGGCCGCGCGCGGCGGCCCGGTCGGGCTGGATACCCTGTTTTCCGGGTTTCGCGAACAGCTGCCCCGCTTGCTGGCACTCGGCGCGGTCTACCTCGCATGCCTCGCCCTGGCGCTGGGCGCGACCGCGCTTTTCGACGGCGGCAGCCTGGTGCATGCGATGCTCGGCGCGCAGCCCGCCGCAGATGCCAAGGTCGAGCCCGGCGCCGTGGTCGGCGCGCTGCTGATCGCGTTGGCGCTCTACGGGCCGGTGATGATGATGTTCTGGTTTGCCCCCGTTCTCGTGGCCTGGCATGGCGTGGGCGTCGCCAAGGCGCTGTTCTTCAGCTTCCTCGCCTGCCTGCTTAACTGGCGTCCGTTTCTCGCATACGGCGCCGTGGCCATACTGATGACCGTAGTGGCGCCGTCGTTCGCCCTGAGCGGGCTGCTGCTGTTCACCGGCGGCACGCTTCCCGTATCGCTCGAGTCCTTCGTGTACGCGCTGATGCTGGTCATGATGCCGACCCTGCTGGCCAGTTTCTACGTCAGCTATCGCGACGTGTTCGGCGCCCCGGACGAAGGCTGAGCCCCTTTGCCCAGCGTGGTTGCTGCGCCGCAGCAGGGGGCTAGAATCCGGCCCATGTCGCCGCGCCTGCGCGAGATCCCCTACAACTACACGTCGTTCTCCGACCGCGAGATCGTGCTGCGCCTGCTCGGGCCGTCGGCATGGGAGCTGGTCTTCGAGCTGCGCGCGCAGCGGCGCACCGGGCGGTCGGCGCGGATGCTGTACGAAGTGCTGGGCGAGATGTGGGTCATTCTTAGGAATCCCTATCTCGAAGACGACCTGCTCGAGCACCCGAAGCGCCGCGCGAAAGTGCTGGACGGGATGCGCCGACGCCTGGACGAGATCGAGCGTCGGCGGGGCGACAATGACAAGGTCGCGCGCCTGCTCGAGGCGGCGCGCGCCAAGCTCGAGGCCTTCGCGTCCTCGTTCGATGCGACGCGCAAGCTGCGCGCGAAAGCCCTGCGCCGGCTGGCGCGCGCGACGCGCCGGGACAATATCGCGTTCGACGGTTTCGCGCGCGTCTCGCATGTCACCGACGCAACCGACTGGCGAGTGGAATATCCATTCGTCGTGGTCTCGCCCGACAGCGAGGACGAAGTGCTGCCCGTGGTGAAGGCATTGATCGCGCTCGGGCTGACGATCATCCCGCGCGGCGGAGGCACCGGCTACACCGGCGGTGCGGTGCCGCTGACACGGCGTTCGGCGGTGCTGAATACCGAGAAACTCGAATCGCTGGGCGAGGTCGAGTGGGCCGAGCTGCCAGGCGTCGCGCGCCCGGTTCCGACCATCCGCTGCGGCGCCGGCGTGGTCACGCGCCGCGTGATGGAGGCGGCCGAGGCGGAGGGGCTCGTATTCGCGGTCGATCCGACCTCGGCCGACGCTTCGTGCATCGGCGGCAACGTCGCGATGAACGCGGGCGGGAAGAAGGCGGTGCTGTGGGGCACGGCGATCGACAACCTCGTCTCGTGGCGCATGGTCACGCCCGACGCGGAGTGGCTCGAGGTCGATCGCATCGGTCACAACCTGGGCAAGATCCACGACGCGCCCGAGGCGCATTTCAGGCTGCGCCGCTTCGCCGCAGGCGGCAGGAAGCTCATCGAGGAGCGCACGCTCGCGATACCGGCGGCGCGGTTCAGGAAGGCCGGCCTGGGAAAGGACGTCACCGACAAGTTTCTCGCCGGGCTGCCCGGGGTGCAAAAGGAAGGCACCGACGGAATCATCGTTTCGGCGCGCTTCATCCTGCACCGCATGCCCGCGCACACGCGGACAGTGTGCCTCGAGTTCTTCGGCACGGCGCACGAGGCCGTGCCGGCGATCGTCGAAGTGAAGCGCCATCTCGACGCACACCCCGGTGCTACGCTGGCCGGACTGGAGCATCTCGACGAGCGTTACGTCAAGGCGGTCGGCTACGCGACCAAGTCGCGCCGCAACCAGCGCCCGCGCATGGTGCTGATCGGCGACATCGTCGGCGATCAGGTCGACGCGGTGGCGAGCGCCGCCTCGGCCGTGGTGCGGATCGCCAACGCCCGCGGCGGCGAGGGCTTCGTCGCGGTTTCGCCCGAGGCGCGCAAGCGATTCTGGCTCGACCGCGCGCGCACTGCGGCGATCGCCAAGCACACCAACGCGTTCAAGATCAACGAGGACGTGGTGATTCCGCTCGAGCGTCTGGGCGACTACACCGACGGCATCGAGCGCATTAACATCGAGCTGTCGCTCGCCAACAAGCTCGAGCTGCTGGAGGCGCTGGAGGTCTACTTCGAAGGCGAGCTGCCGCTCTACCATCTCGAGGAAAAGCTGCCGGCGAAGGAAGTGCTGGGCGACCGACCGCAGCAGGCGCTAGAGCTGATCCGCGCCGTGCGTGGGCGCTGGCAGGCACTGGCGGCCGATCTGGACGCGCAGTTCGGCGCGCTCCAGTCGCGTGCCGTGAGGCTGTCCTGGAAGGCCGAGGTGCGCGACGGGCTGCGCCGCATCTTTTCCGGCATCGCCTTCGGCCCCGTGCTGGAGGATGCCGATCAGGTCCACGGGCGCGTGCTGCGCGGACGCGTATTCGTCGCGCTTCACATGCACGCGGGCGACGGCAATGTGCATACCAACATCCCGGTCAACTCCGACGACTACGCGATGCTGCAGCGCGCGAACCAGGCCGTCGCGCGAATCATGCGGCTCGCGCGGTCGCTCGGCGGCGTGATCTCGGGTGAGCACGGGATCGGCATCACCAAGCTCGAGTTCCTCGAGGCCGGGGAAATCGAGTCGTTCCGCGCCTACAAGCAGGCCGTCGATCCCGAAGGACACTTCAATGCAGGCAAGCTGCTCGCGGGCGGCGACCTCGCGAATGCCTATACGCCCAGCTTCTCCCTGATCGGCGCCGAATCTCTCATTCTCGAGCAGTCCGACCTGAGCGGCGTGTCCGACTCGATCAAGGACTGCCTGCGCTGCGGCAAGTGCAAGCCGGTGTGCGCGACTCATGTTCCGGCCGCGAATCTGCTGTATTCACCGCGCAACAAGATACTCGCGACTTCGCTGCTCATCGAGGCGATTCTGTACGAGGAGCAGACCCGGCACGGCGTCGCGCTCGCGCACTACGACGAGTTCGGCGACGTCGCCGATCACTGCACCGTGTGCCACAAGTGCGAGAGCCCCTGTCCGGTGGACATCGACTTCGGCGACGTCTCGATCGCCATGCGCAACCTCCTGCGCCGCAGCGGCAAGCGGCGCGCGAATCTCGGTACCCGTGCCTCGATGATGTTCCTGAACCTTACCGATCCGCGCACGGTCAAGTTATCGCGCAAGCTGATGATCGACTGGGGCTACCGGCTTCAGCGCGCCGCGTATCGCGCGGCGAGGGGGCTGCGGCTCGCGCGCGCGCAGACCGCACGCCCGCCCTCGAGCACCGGGCGCCCGGGGGCGGCGGCCCGCGTCGTGCACTTCGTCAACAAGCCGATGCCGGGCGGGCTGCCGAAGAAAACCGCGCGCGCGCTGCTCGACATCGAAGACCCGAAGATCGTGCCGATCGTGCGCGACCCCGAACAGGTGAACGACGACTCCGACGCGGTGTTCTATTTCCCCGGCTGCGGCTCGGAACGCCTGTTTTCTCAGGTGGGGCTGGCGACCCAGGCAATGCTCTATCGCGTCGGCGTCCAGTGCGTGCTGCCACCGGGCTACCTTTGCTGCGGCTACCCGCAGACCGCCGCGGGGGAGGCCGAGCGCGGCGAGCGCATCATCACCCAAAACCGGGTGCTGTTCCATCGCCTCGCGACCACGCTCAATTACCTCGACATCCGCACGGTGATCGTTTCTTGCGGCACGTGCATGGATCAGCTCGAAAAATACGAGTTCGACAAGATCTTCCCGGGCTGCCGCCTGCTCGACATACACGAGTACCTGCTCGAAAAGGACGTCAGGCTCGAGGGCGTTTCCGGGCAGCGCTACGTCTACCACGACCCATGCCACTCCCCGATCAAGCGGCATCAGCCGCTCGAAGTGGCGAGCGCGCTTACCGGCTCGCAGGTCACCCTGTCGGCGCGCTGCTGCGGTGAGTCCGGTACGCTGGCGATGACGCGCCCGGACATCTCGACCCAGGTACGCCTGCGCAAGGAACAGGAACTGAGGAAGGACGTTGCGCGCAGCGGCGGCGGGGAGCCTGGCCAAAGTGTGAAAATTCTCACATCCTGCCCGTCGTGCCTGCAGGGGCTGGCACGGTTCTCGGATGACACGGGAGCGCAAGCCGACTATATTGTCGTCGAGATGGCGCGGCGCCTGCTTGGTGAGAACTGGCTGCCGGAGTTCGTGCGCAAGGTGAATGCCGGCGGCATCGAGCGCGTGCTGCTCTAGCGGGCCCCGAAGAGCATGGATTGCGAACTGTGCGAGCGCGACGGAGGGTCGGTACTGTGGCGCGACGAATTCTGCCGTATCGTGCGTGTATCATCGCGCGACTATCCGGGCTATTGCCGCGTGATCCTCAATCGACACGCGAGTGAGATGACCGACCTCGGCGGCGGTGAACGCGAGCGGCTGATGCAGGCGGTTTTCGCATGCGAAACCGCGGTACGCGAATTGTTCCGGCCGGACAAGATCAACCTTGCCAGCTTCGGCAACCAGGTGCCGCACCTGCACTGGCACGTGATCGCGCGCCACGCGGACGACCGCGCGTTCCCCGATCCGATCTGGGCCGCGCCGCGGCG
>JBAUTD010000640.1:0-3771 GCA_049582045.1 Burkholderiales bacterium | reverse complement strand
CCGGTGCTGAGCAACTGGTCGGCGACCTGCCCGCTGTCGGCGGCCTCGAGCCGGCCCACCACCAGGTCGCCGCGCGAGTTGCGTCCGCGGTAGGCGAACTGCGGCACTCAGCCCTCCACGTCGGTCGCCACGCGGATCACCTCCGAGACCGTGCTGCGCCCGGCGAGCACCAGCTCGAGCGCGCGCGCGGTGAGGGTCTTGCCCTCGAGCTGCGGCCGCGCCGCCTCGGCGAAAGCACTCGGGTCCGCCATGCCGGCCGCGCGCACCAGCGCCGGCGTCATCTCGAGCATTTCGTACACGCCGGTGCGCCCCGCGTAGCCGGTGCCGTTGCAGTGCGAGCAGCCGCGCCCGTGCATGAACTTGCGCCCGGCCCAGCCCTCTCCCAGGTGCGCCTCGAGCCAGCGCTCGGCGTGCGCCTCGGGCGGCTGCTCCTCCTTGCAGGACTCGCACACCAGGCGCAGCAGGCGCTGCGCGACCACCGCGTGCAGCGAGCTCGCCACCATGTAGCTCGGCGCGCCCATGTCGATCAGGCGGATCGCCGCGCTCGCGGCGTCCCTGGTGTGCAGGGTCGAGAACACCATGTGGCCGGTGAGCGCGGCGCGCAGTCCGATTTGCGCCGTGTCCTCGTCCCGGATCTCGCCCACCAGGATGACGTCCGGATCCTGGCGCAGCGCCGAGCGCAGCACGCGCCCGAAGCCGAGGTCGATCTTCTCGTTCACCTGCACCTGCGTGATGCCGGGCAGCCGGTACTCGATCGGGTCCTCGATCGTGATGATCTTGCGATCGACCGTGTTCATCTCCTGCAGCGCGGCGTAGAGCGTGGTCGTCTTGCCGCTGCCGGTCGGGCCGGTGACCAGCACCATGCCGCTCGTGCGCTGGATGATGTCGCGAAAGCGCTCGAGCATGTCCTGCGGCATGCCGATCTTTTCCAGGCTCTGCAGGGTCGAGCCGCGGTTGAGCAGGCGCAGCACCACGGACTCGCCGAACTGGCTCGGCATGGTCGACATGCGCACGTCCACCGGCTGGCCGCGCACCATGACGTTGAGCCGGCCGTCCTGCGGCAGGCGCCTCTCCGCGATGTCGAGCCCGGCCATCAGCTTCAGGCGCTGCGCCAGCGCCGGCCCGATCCTGCTGTCGGCCTCGGCCTGCGGCATCAGCGCGCCGTCGATGCGCACCCGGATCTGGACTCTCGTCTCCTGCGGCTCGATGTGCACGTCGGAGGCGTTCACCTGCACCGCGTCCTCGAACACCGACTGCAGCAGCTTGACCACCGGCGCTTCCTCGGCGCCGAGCCCCGCGCCGAGCGCGCCGAAGTCGATGTAGTCCTCGCCGATGTCGCGCTCGAGCTCCTTGGCGAGGCCGCTGATCTCCTCGGTGCGGCGATAGACGCGGTCGATCGCCTGCACCAGCAGCGCTTCGCTCACTACCGCGAGCTCGATGTCGCGCTTGAGCAGGCGCTGCAGCTCGTCGAAAGCGAACAGGTCGGTCGGGTCCGCGAGGCCGACCAGGTAGCGCGTCTTGCGGTCCTCGAGCATGATGGCGCGGAAGCGCCGCGCCTGCGTCTCGGGCAGCAGGCGCACCAGGTCGGGCTTCAGGTTGTAGAACTTCAGGTTGACGTACGGGATCGCGAGCTGGCGCGAGATCGCCTCGCTGATCTGCTCGTCGCTGACGAAACCCTGCTCGAGCAGCACGCGCCCGAGGCGGCGGCCGCTCTTCTTTTGCTGCTCCAGACCGAGACGCAACTGCTCGCGCGAGATCAGCTTCTGCGCGACGAGGATGTCGCCTAGCCTGACCTTCTCCGGACGGTCCATGGCTGCATTATGCGTGATTCGGGCGCGCCGCGAAGCGGCTATCATAAGCGCCCGTTCAAGGCATCCGCACGCGAGGACCCCGTCATGACAAAGACTTTCGCCTCCCAGGGCGACCTCAAGCCGAAGAAGATCACGTTCAAGAAACTCTCGCCCAACTGCTACGCGTTCACCGCCGAAGGCGACCCGAACACCGGCGTCGTGGTCGGCGACGACGGCGTGCTGGTGGTCGACACCCAGGCCACGCCGGTCATGGCGCGCGAGGTGATCCGGCGCATCCGCCGCGTCACTTCCAAGCCGATCAAGTACGTGGTGCTGTCGCACTACCATGCGGTGCGCGTGCTCGGCGCAGCGGCCTACAAGGCCGAGCAGATCATCGCCAGCCAGACCACGCTCGATCTGATCCGCGAGCGCGGCAAGCAGGACATGAAGAGCGAGATCGGGCGCTTTCCGCGCCTGTTCCGCGGCGAGAAATCGATTCCCGGGCTGACCTGGCCGACGCTCGCGTTCAAAAACGAGCTTACGCTCAGGATGGGCAAGCTCGAGGTCAGGATAATCCATGCCGGCCCGGGGCATACCGCGGGCGACACCATCGTGTGGGTGCCTTCGCAGCGCGTGCTGTTCTCGGGCGACCTGGTCGAGTACGAGGCCGGCATCTACACCGGCGACGCGCAGCTCGAGGAGTGGCCCGCCACGCTTGGCCGGCTGCGCGCGCTAAAGCCCCGCGCCCTGGTGCCGGGACGCGGCCCGGCGCTCACCACCCCTGCGCAGTGCGACAAGGCGATCCGCTACACGCAGGATTTCGTGACCGCCCTGTACGCCAACGCCAGGCGCGCGGTGGCAGCGGGCAAGACGCTGAAGCAGGCCTACGACCAGACCCGGCGCCGCATGGACCCGAAGTACGCCGGCTACCCGATCTACGAGCACTGCATCCCGTTCGACGTCACGCGCGCCTACGACGAGGCGAGCGGGATCAAGCATCCGCGCATCTGGACCGCGCGGCGCGACGTGGAGATGTGGAAGACGATCGCCTAGGAAGGCGAAGTGCGGCCCCGCCCCGCACTTTTGGTGCGGAGCGGGGCGAACCCCGCCGCGGAAGGAGGAGGGAGGAGGATTCCGCGGCGGGCGCAGTCGGTGATCAGCTGTGGCGCAGGCCGGCGCCGGTCTGGGTGGCCGCGCTTTCGCGCAGCGCGCGGAAGTAAGCGGCGATCCGCGCCCCGAGGCCGGCGAACATCGCTGCGATCGCCTCGGCGCGCTCGCGCTGGGCGCGGCGGATGATGGCGGTCATCTGATAGTCCGAAAGCGGCAGCTTCGGCTCAGCTTCCAGATGCTGTTCGATGTAGCGGATTTCGCTGGCGTTCATGGTGTGACCTCATTCAACTGTGTTGCAATGCAGCAATGATATGGCTTTGCTATATAGTTTAGAATAGGCTGAATAATCAATTCAGCTTTGCGTAAATAGCAAAGATATGTCCGATCCGCTGCAGCAAATGTCGATTTTCGCCAAGGTCGTGGCGAGCGGCAGCCTGTCCGCGGCGGCGCGCGAGCTGGGGCTCTCCCCGGCGGTGGTCAGCCGCAGCCTGTCGGCGCTCGAGGCGCGCCTGGGCACCCGGCTCATCCACCGCACCACCCGCAGCCTGCACCTGACCGACGAGGGCGCGGCCTATTACGAGTCCTGCAACCGCATCCTCGACGAGATCGAGGAGGCCGACGCGATGGCGGCCGCCGGGCGCGACGAGCCGCAGGGCGTTCTCAAGGTCGCGCTGCCGGCGTCGTTCGGCCACCAGCACATCGCACCGCTGGTGCCGCAGTTCGCCGCGCGCTACCCCAAGCTGCGAATCGCGTTGAGCCTCTCGGACCGGCGCGTGAACGTGATCGACGAGGGCTTCGACCTCGCGGTGCGAATCGCCGAGCTGGAGGATTCGTCGCTCGCCGCGCGCAAGCTCGCGCCCAACCGGCGCGT
>JBAUTD010000639.1:0-17326 GCA_049582045.1 Burkholderiales bacterium | reverse complement strand
GTCGAGCTTCACCCCGCAGCGGCCGCTCGCCCTGCATCGCCTGCTGCACCTCGCGGCGCTTGCGTTGCTGCTCGCCGGGGTCGCGGCCGATACCGAGTGGCTGATCCGGACCGCTGCGGCACTCGGGCTTGCGGGCGCCCTGGCGTACGCGGCATTCTTCGTCAAGGTGCTATCCCTGTTACATAAGGCCAGGCTCAAGGAGAGGGTTCAGCATGGACTTCAATCGGCAAATTAGCCGTCGCCTGCACGAGGAGCACGAGGCGACGCTCGCGCTGTGGAACCGTTTCGAGCAGGCGGCCGGCGCACGTACCTGGCCGCCCCAAGTGGAATTGCTGCGCCGTTGCGCGGCGGCCCTGGCGCAGGAGGTATCGCATCATTTCGAGTTCGAGGAGATCGAGCTTTTCCCGCGCCTGGCCGACGCGGGCGAGGGCGACATCGCCGAGCTGCTCAGCGAAGAGCATGCCGCGATCCGCGCCGCCGCGCAGGCTTTCAGCGCGGCGCTCGAAGCCGAGGACTGGAGGCAGCTGAAGACGAGCGGGCTCGAGCTCTCCGAGCGCCTCGTGGGACACGTGCAGAAGGAGGAGATGTCGCTGCTGCCGGCGATCGAGGATCTGCTGGACGAGGAGACCGACGCGCAGCTCGCGCTCGCCTACGCGGGCTGAAGCCCGCGCTCAGACGAGAGTCTTGACGAAGGCGAGACGTTGCGAGGGGCCGAAGCCGGCGCGGTAGAGGAAGCCGAGCAGCTCGAAGTGCTCTTTCGCCACCACCGACTCGACGCGCTCAACCCGCAGCGCATCGAGGTTGATGAACAGCTGCGACAGCAGTGCGCGGCCGATCCCCGCGTGCGAGAAGCCGGGATCGACGCCGATCGTGTCGATCACCGCGACAGGCTCGGCACGGCCGAAATCGCCGTAATCCGCGCTCGCCATCAGGTAGCCCGCGGTGGTGCCGTCCTTTTGCGCGACCAGCGAAATGCGCAGCGCCGACTCGCTCAGCGCCTGCTCGTGCTTGTGGCGGATATACGCGCCGCGGTCATGACCCGTCAGGCGACGGTCGATGCGAATGACGGCCTCTAAGTCGGCTTCGCCAAGCGAATGAACGTCGGCAACGTCGCGCGCGAGATGCTCGAAGTCGTTCGCCGCCGTATCGCTGTAGTCATTGCGATCGCCCGGACGGTCGCGCTCCTCGACGACCACCGGCTCGTCTTCCCTCGCGCCGAGCTTCGCGTCGGCGACGGTGCAGTCGACGACCTGGTTGCGTCCCAGCCGGTAGCCGGCGGCGTCCAGAAACTCCAGCATCTGGTGGTCGCGCCAGCTCGCGCCGGTGCGCATCTCCTTCAGGCCGCGGCGCCTCGATTCGTCCTCGATCGAGCGCTCGAGCGCGAGACCCACGCCCCGCCCGCGCGCCTCGCGTCTGACGCCAACGACCTCGAGGCGCATTGCGGGCTCGATGCGCCCGAACTCGCCCTCGAGCACGCGCCCGAGCACGTAGCCCGCGAGCCCTGCATCGTCGTCGATCGCGAACTGGGCGTGCAGCTTCGGCTCGCGCAGCGCCGCTGCCAGGCGCCGCTCGAAATAGCTGCGCCGGGTACGGCCGCTGATCGACGCGTCGATTTCGACGACCTTGTCCAGGTCTCCGGCGGCGAGCGGCCTTGGCTTGATTTTCATGCGTTGCCGCTCATCCGTGCAGGCTGTGGTATTTCTCCATCAGCTGCTCGGGCGTTTCCTGGTAATCGGGGTTCTGCACGATGCAGTCGGCCGGGCAGACGAGCTTGCATTGCGGCTCGTCTTCGGCGCCGACGCACTCAGTGCACTTGAGCGGATCGATCACGTAGATCGGGTCGCCGACGCTGATCGCTTCGTTGGGGCACACCGGCTTGCAGGCGTCGCAGGCGGTGCAGTTGTCGTCAATCAAGAGTGCCATTGAGAATCTCCGTAAGGTTTCAGGCGGCCGCCCGCTCCTGCAGGGCCTTGAGTTTGTCGTGGCGGAACGCACCCCAGAGCGCCGCGCCGATCGCACCGGCGTAGATCGAATCGGGGTGGTTGACCGTCTCGAGACCGGTGATTTTCTCGTTGACCAGCTCTTCCTGCAACGCGGCGAGCAGGCCCGCATCGAGCGCAAGGCCGCCGGTGAGCAATACCGTTCCGCTCTTGATGCCGGTGACCTTGAGCAGCTTGACTAGGCGCGAGGCCATGGAGATGTGGATGCCTTTCAGGATATCCGGCGTAGGAATCCCGCGCGACACCATGTTGATGACGTCGGTCTCCGCCAGCACGGCGCAGATCGAGCTGATCTTCTCCGGCGTCTTGGCAGTCTTGGACAGCGGCCCGATCTCCTCGACTGCGACGCCGAGGTAGCGCGCGATGTTCTCCAGGAACTGGCCCGAGCCCGAGGCGCACTGGCTGGTCATCTTGTACGACAGCACCTTGCCGCGCTCGTCGATGTAGATCGCCCGGCCGTTGAGCGCGCCGATGTCGACCACCGCGCGCGCGTCGGGCCGAAGGAAGACGCCGCCGCGCGCGTGCGTGGTCATCGAGTAGAAATGCCCGGTGGCGAACTTGACGTTCTCGCCTTCGCCCGTGGTGGCGACGTAGTCCACGTCGCCGGGCTTGAGCCCGGCCTCTTCCAGCACCTCGTCGTAGCCGTCCTTGGCGAGCTGCATGTTGTCGCGCCGGCGGATCCGCTCGCAACGCCTGGCGAGCCACTCGCTCTTGGCGTTCGCGCCCGATCCGTCGGTCCTGAACAAGGTCGTCTTGACCACCCCGGAGCCGATATCGATGCCGATCGTATGGATCATTGCCGTGCCTCCGCGGTCCTGCCCTCCTCGACCACCGCGCGCCAGGCGAAGGTCGCCCCGCCCAGGGCACCAGTGTAGATCGAGTCCGGGTTGATGTTGAGGGTCACCTCGCCGTAGTTTTCCTTCACCAGCTCCATCAGCGCCTTGACCGCGGCCTCGTTCTTGGCCACGCCGCCGGTGAAGGTGAACTGGTCGCGGATGCCCCCGGAACGCGCCAGGATCGACATCGCGCGCAGGATGATGGCGCGGTGCAGCCCCGCCATGATGTCCTCGCGCTTCTCGCCCAGCGACAGGCGATCGCGCAGCTCGGCGCCGGCGAACACCGTGCAGGTCGAATTGATGCGCACCGTCTTGGTCGATTTCATCGCCAGCGGTCCGAGCTCGTGCAGGCCCATGTTCATCTCGTCGGCGATGTAGCCCAGATACCGCCCGCAGCCGGCGGCGCAGCGGTCGTTCATCTGGAAGGATTCGACGATGCCGTGCTTGTCGACCTGGATCGCCTTGGTGTCCTGCCCGCCGATGTCGAGCACCGTCGCCGTTTGCGGATACATCACGTGCGCGCCCAGGCCGTGGCACAGGATCTCCGAGCGGATGTGTTCCTTCGAGAACGGCAGCCGCGCGCGGCCGTAACCGGTGCCCACCACGTAGGCTTCCTCGAGCGCCGTATCGAGCACCCCCTCGATGGGCGCGCGCACCGCGTCCCGGGTCCTTGCGTCGTTCTTCAAGACAGCAAAGCTCCGGTCCAGCGCGGCGAGCAAGTGAGGCTTGATCGAATCGCCGTAGACTCGGTTTTCGACTTCGATGATCGAGCGGTCGAAGACGTTGAGCAGCATGTCGTAGCGCACGCCCGCTTCCTTGGCGACCGCCTCGCCCACCGCGAGGTAGCGGCTGCCGGCGATGTCGCGGAAGAAGTCCGACTTGCGCTTCGCGCCCGGCGCGAACAGCTCGGGAGCTTCCGCCTGCAATCGCTTGAACACCTCGTCCAGCGCGGCGAGCACCCCAGCCGCGGCATCGCCGAATCGCGTGCCCTCGGCATTGCGCCGGCAGGTGGCCTCAAGATCGGCCAGCTGCTCGAGGAACTGCTCGAGCCGGAAATCGCGTTCGAGCTGCCCCACGAAGCCTTCCAGCCGGTCGCCGTGGAGCGCGTGCGATCGCGCCAAGGCTTCGCGGAACAGGTGAAAGCGCGCGTTGAGCAGCGCCTCCTGCTTCGCGATCGACGCCGCGGTGTCGTAGTTCGAGCGCGAGTTGGTGATGCCGCGACCGAGCACGTTTTTCTGCTCGTCCATCACCACCGCCTTGGTGGTGGTCGATCCGAGATCGATGCCGATGAAGGTTCTCATGGTCAGTGCAACGCCGCTGCGCGCTTTTGCTTGATCATCTGGAAATAGCTCTCGAGCCGGTTCTTGATGTTTGCCGCCGAGAAATAGCGCGGATCGACGAGGTCCGACTCGATGAATGCCGCCGGCTTGCCGGTGCGCTTCTCGACTTCGCGCAGGATCAGCAGCTGCCCGGCCGAAAAGCTGTTGCAGCTCTTGATCGAGTTGATCAGCAGGCCGTCGGCGTGGTACTCGTCCATGTACTTGCAGATCATGTCGATGCGCTGCGGGAAATTGAGGTTCGTATAGCAGCCCAAGCAGTACTCCGCGAGCGACTCGAGCGGGTGCTCGGGATCGTGACGGAAGCCGAAGTCGTATACGCCGCCCACCTTGGCGTAGGTTGATGCGACCACCACCGCGCCCTCGTCGTAGAACATCTTCCAGAAGTCGCGGAAGCTGGTCCAGTTGGGCGGACCTTCGACGACCAGGCGGTACTTCTCTTCGCCCATCTCGCCCTCCGGAGTGACCGGACCTTTGCCATCGCGGATCCGCTGCTCGATCTCGCTACGCAGCACCCGGTAATACTGCGTCGCCTCGGGCGTGCCGCGGAAGGCAGTGAACATCGGGCCGATGTAGTACACCGCGCCGAAGTAGCCGTCGATCGGCGAGGGCTTGTGCTTGGCCGACTGCAGCGTCCAGACCAGATCCTCCTCCGCCTTGGCCGACTCCCGCATGTACTGGCGCAGCCGGTCGATGTCGAATTTCACGCCCGAAACCTTCTCCAGAGTCGGGATGACCTTTTCCTTGAGCTGCTTGACCACGTAGTCGCGCATGCTCGGCGAGATGTGCCCGTCGCCCTGGTAGGGCACGTGCAGCATGACCGTTTCGCAGTCGTACTTCTGCCGCACCAGCTCGAACCACTTCATGAAAGTGAAGCAGCCGGTATACGAAAGCAGCAGCACGTCGGGGGTCGGCAGCGGCTCGCCGGTGGGCCCGACCTGGCCCTGCAGCATCATTCCCAGGTCGGTCTTCACGTAGGTGCACACGTCTTCCGAGTGCCCGTCGCGTTCCGCGTCCATGATGAACTTGCCGGATTTCTTGCGCATGCCGCTCTGCAGCGCGTTGGTTTCGGGCAGGCTGCGCGCGAAATCGAAGCACATCAGCAGCTCGTTCAGGTTGCCCGGAACGAAGGTGGCGGACACTTTCTTGCCCAGCTGGCGCGAATTGGCGAGCTCGTGATAGTTGTTGTTGATGAGCTCCTTCTGCAGCCACATCGCGTCCTCCTTCTGGACGACGGGCTTGGCCTTGGGGCTGACTTGGGGTTGCATCGCTGGCGTGGTCGTCATTAGGCGGCGCTCCAGAGTTTGATCGAATCGGCGAAGGTGCCGGCCTGCTCGCGGATCGGCGCCATCTGGCCGGTGTTTTCCGCGTACTTGAACGCGGTATAGGGAACCTTGTACTTCGCGAGCACTTCCTGCAGCATCGGGCGCTCGAGCAGCGCCGGATCGCAGAAAGACGGCGCGGCGAAGATCACCCCCTCGCCCGCGTTGGTCTTGACCTGCTTGAGCAGGTACTGCCCCTTGTCCGACTTCTTCTCATCGTATTTGGACGAGGTCGACGCCGAACGGTGCAGGAAGGCCTTGGAGAGCTCCTCCAGCGGATCGCCTGCAACCGGCACGTCGTCGAGAAGCCAGCGCATGACGAGCATGAAGTCGTCGTCGACGATGTAGCAGCCGGCCATCTCGATCGACTTGATCAGGCTGAGCGGAGGCTGCTCGCAGAACGCGCCCGTGAGAACGACCCGCGCGTTGTCGCGCATGGCGCGCTTTTCGGCGTCGGCCGCCGTGATGTACTCGCGCACCAGCCTGGTGTGCTCCTCCGGCGGCAGCACGCATCCCGCCCGCAGCACGAGATAAACCTCCGAGGTCGGCGCCTGCCACGGCTTGGCCGCCCGGTAGGCGTACAGGTCGCGCAGCGCGCGGCGATTGTCGTTGTAGACCGCGATCGAGGCGCGCAGCTCGTCGTCCGTAATCGGCTTGCCGCGCAGCTTGCCGAGATCCTCGCGTAAGACCTGCATCTCGCGCACGTAGAACTCGCCGCCGATCGAGTCGTCGTAGTTCTGCGGCACATCGAAGTACTTGACGTACTTGTCCTTGAACAGAATCTGCCACATGCCCGAGAGGTTGCGGATCACGTCGCAAATCGACGGGAACAGCATGCCGTCGAGGCAGTCGAGCCTCCCGGTGAGGCCGAGCTCGAGCGTCGAGCGCGGGATGCGGCAGATGTAGCTCTGGTAGTAGGCGTCGCCCTGGATCACTTCCATCTGGTCGCCGCCGCCGAAAATGCCCACCGGCAGCATTCCCGCCGCGTGCACGATCTCGCGCGGGACGTAGATCGGCATGTAGCCGATCGCCTTGCGCCCCGCGGCGGCTGCCTTCCACTCCTTGACCGCGTTGAAGTGCAGGTCCTCGAACAGGGCCTCGCAGCGTCCGACAATGTCTTGGACGATCATTTGTGCTCCCACTTTGGTGTGCGCTTGTCGAGAAAGGCCTGAAGTCCCTCGACGGCGTCGCGCGTGTTCATCAGGCCGTCGAGATAGAGCGCCTCGACATCCGACAGGCGGCGGCGAATTTGTTCGATCAGCGGAGCGCGGGCGGCGCGCAGCGCAAAAGCTAGCGAGCTGGCGCTCTTGCCTGCAAGCTGCGCGTCGAAGTACGCCAGCGCGGCGGCAGAGGGATCCTCGGCCAGCTCGTTGACGAGTCCCCACGCCAGCGCGGTTCGGGCGTCGATCGAGCGGCCTGAAAGCAGCAGGTCCTCGGCCCGCGACTGCCCGATGCGCGGCGGCAGCAGGCAGGATGCCGCCGGAGCGAACACCGCCAGCTTCATCTCGGGCTGTCCGAATTGCGCCTCCGGCGCGCCGAACAGAAGGTTGCCGGCACAGGCGAACTCGAGCCCGCCGCCCAGGCACTGACCGCGGGCCGCGACGAGGATCGGCGCGGGCCACTCGAGCATGCGCACGACCAGCGCGTGCAGGCTCTTCAGCATCGCCGCGCACCGCACCGGCATATGCTCCTCGACGCTCGCGCCGAAGGAGAAATGCGGCCCCTCGTGATCGATCAGCACGCCGCGCAGCGCGGCGTTTCCCGCGTGGTCGGCGAACGCCCGGTCGAGCGCCGCGATCATCGCGGCGTCGAGGATGTTCGCCTTCGGGCGCGCAAGCCGCAGCCTGAGCAGCGCGCCCTCGCGCTCGATCCAGACCTTGAGCGGCGTCTCGGGCATGCTCAGGCCTTGCGCCTGGCCTTGGGCTGAATCCGGTCGTGCAACGGGCCCACCCAGCTCTCGTTGCGCGCAAGCGCCTGCCGCAGCGCCACGAAATCGACCTCGCGGTCTTCCTTGGTGCCTTCGTTGAAGGCGGTGAAGCCCGCGCGCGCTTCGGTCATCATGTTGAGCGCGAGCCAGGCGCGCGAGTCCTCTTTGTTCCGGTTCCAGGCCTCGAGCTTGGGCTTTCTGAGCTCCTCGAGCGTCTTGGTGGTGCAGTCGGGGAAGGTGAGCAGGATTTTGGCGCACAGCTCCTCGACCTTGGCGTCGAGCATGGACAGATCGACCGCACCCTTGGCCATCAGCGCCTTGCCGTTCTTGAGCGCCTCACCCGTCTTGGATTCGCCGAAGGTCAGGCGCCCGAACTCGTCGAACACGCGCGCCGTCTCGATCAGCGGATTGACGACGAACTTGCCGTCGATCTTCAGCGCCGGAACGATGTCGCTCAGGATCCCCCAGTAATAGGCCTTGTGCGCCGAGAACGGCTCGCACAGCACGCAGGCCGCCATCGAGCGCTCGGCGCCGATCACCACCGGCAGGAAGTCGGTCGCGCCGCCGATCGGGGCCGAACCGTGCTTGGGGCCGGCCTGACCGAATCGCGCGAGGTCCTGCGCGATCGAGAAGTCGCAGGCCATGCCGATTTCCTGCCCGCCGCCGACGCGCATCCCGTTGACCCGGCAGATGACCGGCTTGTCGCAGGCCAGAATCGACGACACCATGTCGTTGAACAGCCGCATGTACTGGCGGTATTCCTGCGGGTGCCCGGCGTAGTACTCGGCGTACTCCTTGGTGTTGCCGCCGGTGCAGAACGCCTTGTCGCCCGCTCCGGTGAACACCACCGAGCTGACGTCGCGCGCGTTGGACGCGGCGCGGAAGGCCAGGATCACGCCCTTCACCATGTCGGTGGTGTAGGAGTTGAACTGCTGCGGGTTGTCGAGCCAGATCCATGCGTTGTAAAGGCCCGCCACTTCTTTGCCATCTGGAGTCCGGGCGGGTCGCTTCTCGAGCCTTACGCCCTGCACCGCGATTTCGGCCAAGTCATGATTCTTCATCGACATCTCCTAGGGTACGAGAACTGCGCGCTTCGAGATTTCGTGGTGGTGCACGGCTTCGAACACGCGGTTGATGTCCTTGAGCGGCAGCGGCTCGACGAACGGCTTGACCTTGACCTTGCCCGCGAGCACCAGCTCGAGCGCCGCCGGATACTGTTCCGGCGGGCAGCCCCAGTTGCCGATCGCGCGCGCGTCGAACGCCATCAGGTTGGATAGCCTCAGCTCGACCTTGTCCATGGTGAAGCCGACCACGGCGAGCGTTGCGCCGTGCACGAGCATCCCCCACGCCGTGGTCTGACCGGCCGCGCTACCCGAGCACTCGAAGATGATCCACTCGGTGGGACGCAGGCCGTTCTCCTTGGCGAACGCGCCGATCGCGCCTTTCATGGTCTTCTGGTCCATCGATTTCGCATTCAGGGTGAGCGACGCGCCATAGGGCTTCATCGCGGCCAGTTTGTGTTCGTCGACGTCGATTGCGACGACCTTGGCGCCGAAGGCGCTCGCCACCTGAACGCAATATCCACCGACCCCGCCCGCGCCGATGACCACGGCGAGCGCGCCGGGCGCGACCCCTGCGCGCCGCACCGCCTGGAAGGGCGTGGTGAGCGCGTCGGCCACCACCGAAACTTCGCCCAGCGCGAGGCCGGCCGCGGCGAGCCGCTGCTCGTCGACCTCGCACAGACCACGCGCCGGAACCACGATATGCGAGGCGAAGCCGCCCTGGATGTCATTGCCCGGCATCTTCTGCTTGCGGCAGATGGTGCCGAGGCCGCGTTTGCACAGGTCGCATTCCCCGCAGGGCAGCACCGCCGGAACGATCACCGCCTTGCCCAACCACGCCTCGGCGCCGGCCCCGGCGGCGACGACCCGGCCGGAAACCTCATGCCCCAGCGCAAGCGGCAGCGGGTGATTGGTGCGCACGCCGTCGTAGAAGTAGCCCAGATCCGTGTGGCACACGCCGCAGCCCGCCACGCTGACGGCCACCTCGCCCGCGCCGGGCGAGGCGTCGAAGGCCTCCAGCACGAGCGGCGCCTTGGGCGCCGTCATCAGCCAGCGTTGCGCGTGGATTGCTGCCGCCATCTCGCTCTCCTCCACTTGATCTGCGCCGCGTTTTCACCTATTGTGGTATTCACGTACCACATTACCAATTTAGCCGAGGAGCCCTGCGGCGTCAACGCCCCGGATCCAGCGATGAGCCCCCTTTTTACGCCCGGCATGGAGCCGCGATTTGATCCAGAGCAAGGAATTCGCGGTTCGATGCGCGAGCATGCCGGATCAGGAGGAAATGCATGAACCTTCCAACCCAAGGCGTAACTCGGTGCGAGAGCGTTTCGCTGGCCCTCGCCGGCTCCGGCGGCGCAGGCGTGATGACCGCCGGCAACATGCTGCTCGAGGCGGCGGCGCAAGCCGGCTACTACGGGCTCATGACGCGCACCAGCGGTCCTCAGATCCGCGGCGGCGAGGCCGCGGCGATGCTGCGCGTATCGACCTTCGCTTCCGACAGCCAGGACGACTGCTTCCACGTGCTCGCGGCGATAGATTGGCAGAACGTCAATCGCTTCGCTTCCGAGATTCCGCTCACGGCGCAGAGCCTGCTGCTGGGCGATCCCGCGCACGGCGAGCCACCCGCCGGCTTCACCGCCATGGGCGCGCGCTACCTGCCGCTGCCGCTCAAGGAGCTCGCCAAGCAGGTCAGCGGCGGCTGGCCCAACATGGTCGCGCTCGGCGTGCTGGGGGGCCTGATCGGACTCCCGGCAGACGCCCTCGAACGCGCGGTGAAGAAATCGATGAAGAAGGGCGGCGACGCGCTGGCTGCCGGACTTGCCGCGGTAAAGCTCGGCTTGGCCGAAGCCGCCAAGCTCGATGGCGGGTATCTCCTCGCCCCGGCGACGGGCGGCGGCAAACGCTGGCTGATCAGCGGCAATGAAGCCGCCGGCTACGGCGCGCTGCGCGGCGGAGTGCGATTCGTCGCGGCCTACCCGATCACTCCTGCGACGGAACTGCTCGAGTGGATGTCTCCCGCCCTGAGCAAAGTCGGCGGCACGCTGGTTCAGGCCGAGGACGAGCTGGCGTCGATCAACATGATCATCGGTGCCTCCTACGGCGGCGTGCCCGCCTTGACGGCGACCTCCGGGCCCGGGCTCGCCCTGATGAGCGAGGCGATCGGCCTGGGCGTTGCGGCCGAAGTGCCGATCGTGGTGGTGGACGTAATGCGCACCGGCCCGTCGACCGGCATCGCGACCAAGACCGAGCAGGCCGACCTCAACATCGCTCTGTACGGCCTGCACGGCGACGCGCCGCACGTGGTGGTGGCGCCGAACTCCGTGTCGGACTGCCTGAGCGCGACGCAGTGGGCGGTGAGCCTCGCCGAGTCGCTCCAGGTTCCCGCGATCGTGCTGTCCGACCAGTATTTCGGCCAGGCGCGCGCGATCGTCGAGCGCCCGGCGGACCCTGGAATCAAGGCCGAGCGCGTGCGCGCGCTCGATAACGCCCCCGCCTACAAGCGCTACGCGATCACCGACTCGGGCGTCTCGCCGATGGCGATCCCCGGCACGCCGGGCACGATGTACACGGCCGACGGCCTCGAGCACAACGAGCGCGGCACGCCGTCGTCCCAGGCGAGCGATCACCTGGCCCAGCTCGAGAAGCGCCAGCGCAAGCTCGCCGCGCTGGATTGCGCCGAACGGTGGGCAAGCGTCGAGGGCGAGGGAGACATCGCGGTGGTCACCTGGGGCTCGTGTACGGCGCCGGTGCGCGAGGCGTTCGCGCGCGCGCGCGCCGACGGCGTAAGCGCGCGCCTGGTCTCATTGCGACTGCTTGCGCCGGCGCAGCCGGCCCGCCTCAAGAAGGCGCTGGAAGGCGTCAAGCGCGTGCTGGTCGTCGAACAGAGTTTCGGCGGCCAGTTCTTGCGCTACCTGCGCGCCGAGTACGACCTTCCGGCGGAGGTCCAGAGCGTGCGCCGGCCCGGCCCGCTGCCCTTCCGACCGGACGAGATCCACCAGTTGCTCTTGAAATGGAGCCGCACATGAACGCCCCCGCGAACGTCGTGACACTCGCCGCGAAGGACTTCAAGTCCGACTACAAGCCGGTCTGGTGCCCGGGATGCGGCGACTACACCGTGCTCGCCTCGATCACCCGAGCGCTCGCCGCGCTCGGCCTGCGGCCCGAGAACGTGGCGGTGGTCTCGGGTATCGGCTGCTCGTCGCGCATTCCGGCCTACACCACGTGCTACGGCTTTCACGGCGTGCACGGTCGGGCGCTCGCTGCCGGCACCGGCCTGAAAGTGGCGCGCCCGGACTTGACCGTCCTGGTCGCGGGCGGCGACGGCGACGGCTACTCCATCGGCGGCAACCACTTCATGCACGCCTGCCGCAGGAACGTCGACTTGACCTACATCGTGATGGACAACCACGTCTACGGGATGACCAAGGGACAGCCTTCGCCCACCACCGAGCCCGACTGGAACAGCAAGCTTTCGCCCGGCGGCACCGGGCTGCGCGAGTTTCATCCCCTCGTGATCGCGCTCGCCTCGGGCGCGAACTTCATCGCGCGAGCGTTTTCCGGCGATCCCAGCGGGACGGCTTCGCTCATCACCGAGGCGATTCGCCATCCCGGCTTTTCGTTTGTCGAGGTGCTTTCACCCTGCGTCACTTTCCGCCCCGAGCAACGCGCATGGAAAGAGGCGGTGCGGGCCTCGCCAGTCGAGCCGACCGACGACCCGGCGCGCGCCGCGCGCCGGCTGATGACCGACGATGGCTTCAACCTGGGGGTGCTTTACAGGGGCACGCGCCGTCCCTATGCCCCGGCCGGGCGCGCCTCGCACGCGGTGGCCGATCTGGAGAAGGAGTTCGCGCTATGACGGCAGGCAAGAAGAAGAAGCCCGACGCCGCCTTCGCGGACTTCATGGCGCGCGCCTACGTCATGGAGATCGACGCCTCGGAGCGTTACGCCGACTTCGCCGACCAGATGGAGGTGCACAACAATCTCGAAGTGGCGCAACTGTTCCGCAAGCTCTCGCGCATCGAGGGGCTGCACGCCAAGCGCATCCTGGAGGAAATGGGCTGGAAGCAGCCGCCCAAGACCCTGCTCGCGTGGCGCTGGGACGACGCGGAGCCGCCGGAAACGGCGCCGGTCACGGATTTGCACTACCTGATGCAACCCTGGCACGCGCTCGAGATCGCGCTCAGGAACGAGCGCCGGGCGGAGAAGTTCTTCGCTCGCATCGTTCGCTCCGTCAAGACTCCGGCGGCGCTGAAGAAGATCGCGGCCGAAATGGCCGACGAGGAGCGCGAGCACGTGCGCCTCATCCTGGACTGGATGAAGCGGGTCCCGAAGCCAGAGCCGGGTTGGGACCGCGATCCCGACCCGCCGGTGTACTCGGACTGAGCGCGGCCGTGGCCACTCCCCACAGCGTGCTTCTGCCCAGGGGCTGGGCGCCCCCGGTCGGCTACGCGAACGGCGTCGCCGCGGCGCCGGGCCGGCTCGTCTTCGTCGCGGGCCAGGTCGGCTGGGACGCGCAGCAGAAGTTTCATTCCGAGGCGCTCGCGCCGCAGTTCGAACAGGCGCTCAAAAACGTCCTCGAGGTGCTCGCGGTCGCGGGCGGCCGGCCGGAGCACCTCTGCCGCATCACCGCCTACTGCTGCGACAGGCCGGCCTACCTCGCCGCGCGTGGCGAGCTCGGCGCGATCTGGCGCCGCCACATGGGGCGGCACTTCCCGGCGATGAGCATGATCTTCGTTTCCGACCTGCTCGATCACCCCGCCAAGATCGAGCTCGAGGCGACTGCGGTCGTTCCTACTTGAACTTGTAGTAGCGCTCGTTCAGCCAGGCCGCGACACTCTGCTCGCCCTCGGCCGACAGGCCGCTACGGGCGCGCTGGTTGCAGCCCTGAACCTGCGCAAGCAGCGCCGCCGGCGTGTGGATTCTGTGGTCGGGGCGCGTGAACACGCGCGAGCCGTCGCCGCCGAACTGCGCCACGTGGCAGGCCGCGCACTTTTCCTCGTACAGCTTCTTGCCTTGCTTCGGGTCGCCGAAAGCGAACACGTCCGGCGCCGCGTTCGCCGCGCCGGCATAGATGATCATCGCCACTGCCAGAAATCTGAACATAGCGCCTTCCAATATCGAGACTTGCCACACAAGGATAACTCAGCGTAAAACCCTTGGAAATGATCAAGCGCGCCGTGCTTTGCACCTGCATCGCCGCGCTGCTGACAGCCTGCCAATCAGGGCCGTCGCCGCTGACGCTGGTGAACATCGCGGCTTCTCGCGACCCTGAGGCAGCGTTGCGCGGCGCGCTAAAGCACCGGGCGGAGCAGTACGAGCGGGATCCACGCGTCCTGGTGGCCGACTTGCGGGCCGCAAAGCGCGACTTCTCACGCTTGCAGGCCTTCCTGTCGGGAAAGGCGGGCGCGAGCTGGGGCCGCAAGGACGCAAAGCTGCCCAGCCGCACGCGCTACGTCAAATACACCCAGAACTACAGAAGCCGCGCAGTGGTCGATTTCGACCGAGGCGAGATCACTGTCGAGACGGTCGATCAGAAGGCGCCTCGCACCAGTCTGAGGAACGCGATCGTCACGACCCTGCTTACCCCCGACGACCCCAGGGCCGTGGACCTCTATTCCGACAAATCGATCGCGCTCTCCAGTTCGCGCGAACCCTATCTGCTCGGACTGGTTCTGGATCGAGACGGCAAGCCGATCGACAGCCCGGCGCGGGCCGAGCGGTTCGCGGACGATCTCCTGAGCGCGCGCGCCGCAACACGCAGCGTGGAGCTCGGCAGGGGCCGGACCACCGCCCTGTACGTCAGATTTCCGCTGGTGGCGAATTTCGAGAGCAGCCAGGCGCAAAAATACCGGCCGCTGGTAGAGAAGTACGCCGCGAAAAATGGCGTCAGCGCGAGCCTGGTATTCGCCATCATCCGCGCCGAAAGCAATTTCAATCCTTTCGCCGTGAGCCCGGCGCCCGCCTACGGCATGATGCAGCTCGTGCCGGCAAGCGGCGGGCGAGCGGCCTACCGGCGCGTGAGCGGCCGGGACGAAATGCCGACGCGCGACTACCTGTTCGATCCGGCGAATAACATCGAGCTGGGCACTGCATACCTTGGTCTGCTGTTCCAGGATCAGCTCGACGTCGTCGCCAATCCGGCGTCGCGGGAATACTGCGTGATATCGGCCTACAACACCGGGCCCGGCAACGTGCTGCGCGCCTTCGCCACGGACCGCGTGGCGGCAGTCAACCGCATCAACGCCATGCAGCCTCCGGCCGTCTACGATCGGCTGCGACGCCACCTTCCCTACCAGGAGACGCGCCGCTACCTGGCGAAGGTGGTCAATTTCCGGCGCGAGTTCCTGAGCTTCGAGAACTAGCTTGAAGCGCGGCTCACTCGACGGTGACCGATTTCGCGAGATTGCGCGGCTTGTCGACGTCGGTGCCGCGCGCCAGCGCCGCGTGGTAGGCGAGCAGCTGCAGCGGCACGACGTGCAGGATCGGCGACAGCGGACCCGCGTGCTCCGCTAGGCGGATCACGTGCACCGTGTCGCTCTCCTCGATCTGCGTTTCGCGATCGGCGAAAACGTACAGCTCGCCGCCCCGGGCGCGCACTTCCTGCAGATTTGACTTGAGCTTTTCCACCAGCGCGTCGCCCGGCGCGACGGCCACCACGGGCATGTCACGGTCGACCAGGGCGAGCGGCCCGTGCTTCAGCTCCCCCGCGGCGTAAGCCTCGGCATGAATATAGGAGATTTCCTTCAGCTTGAGCGCGCCTTCCATAGCGATCGGCCAATGGATGCCGCGCCCGAGGAACAGCGCGTGATGCTTCTGCGCGAAGCGCCCGGCCCAGTGCTGGACCTGCGGCTCGGTTTCCAGTACCTTGCCGAGCGCCGCCGGCGCGTGTCGAAGGGCCCTGAGCAGCCCATCCTCGGCCTGCGGCGAAAGATGGCGCCCGAGCTTCGCGAGCACCAGCACGAGCAGAAAGAGTGCCCCGAGCTGGGTCGTGAAGGCCTTGGTCGAAGCGACGCCGATCTCGGGACCTGCGCGCGTCAGGAAGCGCAGGCGGGAGGCGCGCACGAGCGAGCTTTCCGGCACGTTGCAGATCGAAAGCGTGCGCTCGATGCCGAGCGATTTCGCGTACTCCAGCGCCGCGAGCGTATCGGCGGTTTCGCCCGACTGCGAGATTGTGACGAAGAGGGCGCGCGGGTCCGGCACCACCTCGCGATAGCGGTACTCGCTGGCGATGTCGACCTGCGCCGGCAGGCGCGCGATCGATTCGATCCAATAGCGCGCCACCATGCCCGCATGGTAGCTCGTGCCGCAGGCGACGATCTGCACGGAGGAGACGTCCTTCAGCAGGGCGGCCGCATCCGCGCCGAACAGACCCGGCTGCACCGAATTCGCGGCCGCGACCGCCTCGAGCGTGCTGGCGAGCGCTCCCGGCTGCTCGAAGATCTCCTTCTGCATGAAGTGCCGGTACGGCCCGAGCTCGACCGCCTGCGCGGTCATCTCGGATACGTGCGCAGCACGCTCGACGCGCTTGCCGCGCGCATCGACCACGCGCACGCCGTCCGGGCGGATCTCGGCGCAGTCGCCGTCCTCGAGATAGATCACGCGCGAGGTGACCTGGATCAGCGCCGAAGCGTCGGAGGCGGCAAAGTTCTCGTTCTCGCCCAGGCCGAGCAGTAGCGGCGCGCCCTTGCGCGCCAGCACGACGACATGCGGGTCGTCCTGGGACACCACTGCGATCGCGAAGGCGCCGGTCAGCTCGCCGACCGCCTTGGATACCGCCGAGACCAGGTCGGGGCTGGACCGGCGAAGGTGGGCAACCAGGTGCGCAATGACTTCACTGTCGGTCTCCGAAGCAAAAGCGTAGCCTTCGCCGATCAAGCGCGCACGAATCTGCTCGTGGTTCTCGATGATGCCGTTGTGCACTACGGCCAGGCCGCCTGAAACATGCGGATGCGCGTTCTTTTCGCTGGGGGCACCGTGCGTTGCCCAGCGCGTGTGGGCGATCCCGGTGTCGCTGCCGAGCTTCTGCGCGTCTATCTGCGCCGCGAGCTCCGCGACGCGTCCCGCGGCACGCAGCCGCTTCAGTTGCGGCTTGGCTTGCGCGTCCAGCACGGCGACGCCCGCCGAATCGTAGCCGCGGTACTCGAGTCGTCGCAGACCCTCGATCAGGACGGGAACGATATCGCGGCGCGATGCCGCGGCGACGATTCCGCACATGGCGTCAGCTCTTCTTCCGGTTCGGCTTCCAGGCGGGAATCGAGACCTGCTTGGCGCGCGCGACGGTGAGCTGCCCCGCCGGGGTGTCCTTGCTGATGGTCGAGCCCGCTCCGATGTATGAGCCTTTGGCGATCCTGACCGGCGCTACCAGGGTCGCATCCGAGCCGATGAAGCAGTCGTCCTCTATCACGGTCCGGTGCTTCGCCACACCGTCGTAGTTGCAGGTGATCGTTCCCGCGCCGATGTTGACCCGCGCACCGACCTCAGAGTCCCCGATGTACGCGAGGTGATTGGCCTTCGAGCCGGCGCCAAGGCGGCTCGCCTTCACCTCGACGAAATTGCCGATGTGAACACCCTCGCCGAGGCTCGCGCCGGGGCGCAGGCGCGCGTAGGGCCCGACCCGGCAGCGCGCGCCGACCTCGGCGTCCTCCAGCATGGAAAAGGCGAGCACTTCGGTGTGGGGGGCAATGCTCACGTTGCGCAACACGCAGTTGGGCCCGATTCGCACCCCGTCCCCGAGCCTCACCTGTCCCTCGAACAGGCAATTCACGTCGAGCACGACGTCGCGCCCGCACTCCAGGCTGCCGCGCACGTCCACGCGCCCGGGATCGGCGAGCGTCACGCCG
>JBAUTD010000638.1:0-1507 GCA_049582045.1 Burkholderiales bacterium | reverse complement strand
GCCTTCGCGAGCGTCGGCGGCGTGCCGGTGAGGATCCTGCGCACCCGCATCGAGCCCGCGCGCGCGGGCGCCACGGCAGCGGCGGTTCTATACTGTGAAGGTTCGCGCTGCTACGCCGACTGCGCCTCCGGCGGCCGGCTGCGGCTGCTCGCATTCGATCTCGGCGGTCGCCCCGCCGGCGCCGCGGAGCTGCAGGCGCGCTTTGGTTCAAAACCCGTGAATTTCGACTGACAAGCAAAGACCCCTCATGAAAAAACTTCTCGTCCTCGGCGTCAACGGCTTCATCGGCCACCATCTCTCGAAGCGCGTGCTCGAGACCACGGACTGGGACGTGTACGGCATGGACATGCAGTCCGAGCGCGTCGCGGACCTGCTCGGCAACCCGCGCTTTCACTTCTTCGAAGGCGACATCACGATCAACAAGGAGTGGATCGAGTACCACATCCGCAAGTGCGACACGGTCATCCCGCTGGTGGCGATCGCCACGCCCGCGACCTACGTGCGCGAGCCGCTAAGGGTGTTCGAGCTCGACTTCGAAGCCAACCTGCCGATCGTGCGCTCCTGCGTCAAGCACGGCAAGCGCCTGATCTTCCCCTCGACCTCCGAGGTCTACGGCATGAGCCGCGAGCGCGAGTTCGATCCCGAGTCGACCGAGCTGGTGCTCGGGCCGATCCACAAGCAGCGCTGGATCTACTCCTGCTCCAAGCAGCTCATGGACCGGGTGATCTGGGCCTACGGCGCGCAGCAGGGCTTCGATTTCACCCTGTTCCGGCCGTTCAACTGGATCGGCGCGGGGCTCGATTCGCTCAGCGCAGCGAAGGAGGGCAGCTCGCGCGTGATCACCCAGTTCCTGGGCCACATCGTGCGCGGCGAGCCGATCCAGCTGGTCGACGGCGGCAAGCAAAAGCGCGCCTTCACCTACGTCGACGACGGCATCGACGCGCTGATGAGGATCATCGCCAACCCGCGCGGGGTGGCGACCGGCAAGATCTACAACATCGGCAACCCGCGCAACAACTACTCGATCGCCCAGCTCGCCAGCATGATGAAGTCGATGGCGCTCAAGTACCCCGAGTACAAGGACAGCGCGCGCAAGGTGAAGATCGTCAAGACCAGCGCGAACGCCTACTACGGCAAGGGCTACCAGGACGTGCAGAACCGCGTGCCGGCGATCGCCAACACGATGCGCGAGCTCAGGTGGCGCCCGCGGGTGGGCATGCGCGACGCGCTGCACTACATCTTCGAGGCCTACCGCGGCCACGTCGCGGAGGCGCGCAGCCTGGTCGAATGAGGCTGGCGCTCAAGCTCGACGTCGACACCTACCGCGGCACGCGCGAGGGCGTGCCGCGACTGATGCGGATCCTCGCCGCGCAGCGCGCGGGCGCGACCTTCCTTTTTTCCCTCGGGCCGGACCACACCGGGCGCGCCGTCAGGCGCGTGTTTCGCCGCGGCTTCGTCGGCAAGGTGGCGCGCACCTCGGTGCTCGAGCACTACGGCGTCCGCACCC
>JBAUTD010000637.1:0-5975 GCA_049582045.1 Burkholderiales bacterium | reverse complement strand
GGTGCGCGCGATCGCCGGGCCCCACAGGATGCTGCCGATCTCGATCACGCCGTGCTCGGGGACGATGCGCATCAGGGCCTGGCGCCCCTCGCAGCGCCCGCTCGCGATGTCGATCACGCCGAAGTAGAGCGGGTCCTCGGACGCGGCCGAACGCGCAAGCCAGCCCTCGAATTCCTTGCGCGGCTGCGGCGACTCGAACAGGTAGCGGAAGCGCTCCTCCGCGCCGGGGGCCATGGACGCCTCGAACAGCTGCTCGCCGTGGCGCTGCGGCTCGAGCGGCTCGAGGCGGCAATAGCGCCCTTCGAGCGGTGCGCGCGCGGGGCGCGCTCGGCTAGACCATTGCACAGCGGTACACCGCGATGCTGCCGAGGAGGTTGGGCAGGAAGCTGATCTGGCGTCCCTCGTGCAGCGCCACCCGCTCGCGGATGCGAACGCCGAGCTTGCGGCACAGGTCCTCGAAGTCGGTCGTGGTGCAAAGGTGCACGTTCGGCGTGTTGTACCACTCGTAGGGCAGCTCCTCGGACACGGGCATGCGCCCGAGCAGCACCTGCACGCGTGCCGACCAGTGGCCGAAATTGGGGAACGACACGATCGCCTCTCGCCCCACGCGCAGCATCTCGCGCATGAGCTGCTCGATGCGGTGAATGGTCTGCAGCGTCTCGGACAGGATCACGGTGTCGAACGATCCGTCACGGAATAGCGACAGACCGCTCTCGAGATCGAGCTGCAGCACGTTGATGTCGTTCTTGACGCAGGCCACCACTTCCGCGTCGTCGATCTCGACCCCGTAGCCGGGCGCCTCGCGCGCCTCCCACAGGTAGCGCAGCAGCGCGCCGTCGCCGCAGCCCAGGTCGAGCACCCGCGCGCGCTGCGACACCCAGCGCGCCACCGCGGCGAAATCGGGGCGAGCGGCGAGCAGCGCCTGCTCGGACGAGGTCACAGCTCGATGTTCCCGAAGTAGGCGGAGAGCGCGCCAAAGTAGCGCGCGTCGTCCATCAGGAAGGCGTCGTGCCCGCCCGGCGCGTCGATCTCGAGGTAGGACACGATCTTGCGCGAATCGAGCAGCGCTTTCACCAGCTCGCGCGAGCGCGCCGGCGCGAAGCGCCAGTCCGACTTGAATGAGATCACCAGAAACGCCGACTTCGCGCGCGCGACCGCGGCCGAAAGGTCGCCGTCGAAGTCCGCCGCGGGGTCGAAGTAGTCCAGCGCCTTGGTGATGCGCAGGTAGGTGTTGGCGTCGAAGTAGCTCGAGAACTTGTCGCCCTGGTAGCGCAGGTAGCTCTCGACTTCGAAGTCGATGTCGAAATCGAAGCCCAGGGCGGCGCGCCGCAGCTGACGGCCGAACTTGCCCATCATCGCCTCGTCCGACAGGTAGGTGATGTGCCCGATCATGCGCGCGATGCGCAGCCCGCGCACCGGCACTACGCCCTTGTCGTAGTAGTGCCCGCCGTGGAAGTCGGGGTCGGTGGTGATCGCCTGGCGCGCGACCTCGTTGAAGGCGATGTTCTGCGCCGACAGCTTGGGCGTCGCGGCGATGACCAGCGCGTGCCTGATGCGCTCGGGATACGACAGCGACCACTGCAGCGCCTGCATCGCGCCCAAGCTGCCGCCCATCACCGCCGCGAAGCGCTCGATGCCGAGCCTGTCCGCGAGGCGCGCCTGGGCCTCGACCCAGTCCTCTACCGTCACCACCGGGAAGTCGCCGCCCCAGGGCTTGCCGGTAGACGGGTTCGGGCTCATCGGCCCGGTCGAGCCGTGGCATCCGCCGAGATTGTTCACCCCGATGACGAAGAAGCGGCGCGTGTCGAGCGGCTTGCCGGGACCCACCAGGTTGTCCCACCAGCCAACCTCGTCCTCGCGCGCGGCGTAAAAGCCTGCGACGTGGTGCGAGGCGTTCAGCGCGTGGCACACCAGCACCGCGTTGGACTTCGCCGCGTTCAGCTCGCCGTAGGCTTCGTAGGTAAGCTCGAATCCGGGCAGCTCGGCGCCGCTGCGCAGACGAAGCGGCTCGTCGAAGCGCGCTTTCTGAGCAACGACTGCGCCGACGGAAGAGGGATCGTGGGGGGCGTTCAAGGCCGTCTCTTTAGCGGTATTTGTTAGGCGCCCGCAATCTGAACATCAAATCGGCGCCGATGCGCGATTATAGCCGAGCGGCGGCCTCGATCAATCCGCCGCCTTGGCGGCGCCGCTGGCGAGCAGCGCCTCGATCGCGCTTTCGTCGAGCCCCGCCTCGGACAGCAGTTCGCGCGTGTGCTGGCCGTGGCGCGGCGCGTGCAGGCGGTATTCGGGTACGGTCTCCGACCACTCCGAAGGCACCGCCATCGAGCGGATGCGGCCTTCGCTCGGGTGATCGATCTCGCGCAGATAGCCGATCGCCGCGAGGTGCGGGTCGGCGATGATGTCTGCGAGGCTATTCATGCGCTGCACCGGGATGTCGGCCGCCTCGAGCGCCTCGATCCATTGCCCGGTGCTGCGCTTGCGCATCTCCGCGTCGACCAGCGCGTAGGCGTCGTCGTAGTTCCTGCTGCGCGCCTCCTGGTCGCGGAACTTGTCCGATTGCATAAGCTCGGGCTTTCCGATGAGGGCGAAGAATGCCCGCCACTGCTTGTCGTTGTAGATCAGCGCGCAGACGTAGCCGTCCGCGGTCTGGAACGGGCGCCGGTCGCGCGCAAGCATCCGCGCGTAGCCGGGTTCGCCGGCGGGCGGCTCGAAGCTGTGCCCGCCCAGGTGCTCGCCGAGCACCGTCTGCAGCAGGCTCTCGAACATCGGCACATCGACGCGCTGGCCCTTGCCGGTCTTCTCGCGCGCGTACAGCGCGGCGCACACCGCGTTGGCGATGTGCAGGCCCACGGTGCGGTCGGCGATGATCACCGGCGCGTAGCGCGGCACGTCGGCGCCCTGCTTCTTCAGCAGCCAGGGGATCCCGGCCGCGCCCTGGATCAGGTCGTCGTACGCCGCCTTGGCCGCGTAGGGGCCTCGCTGGCTGTAGCCGAATCCGCCGACGTAGATGAGGCGCGGATTGACCGCGCGCAGGTCCTCGTAAGCGAGCTTCAGGCGCGCCATGGCCTGAGGGCGGATGTTGTAGACCAGCACGTCCGCGTTCTTCGCCAGCGCGAGCAGGGCATCGCGCGCGGCGGCCTGCTTCAGGTCGAGCGCGATCGCGCGCTTGTTGCGGTTGGCGTGCAGGTAGATGTGGCCCATGCCGGCGTGGCGCGCGGGCCAGGCGAAGCGCATCACGTCGCCTTCGGGCGGCTCGACCTTGATCACGTCCGCGCCCAGGTCGGCCAGGATCTGCGTCGCGTAGGGACCCATCACCACCGTGGTGAGGTCGAGAATCTTCACGCCGTCGAGCGGTCCGGGCATGGCCTACGCGTTCAGTCTGGCGAGCAGCTCGCGGGTGCGGCGCGGATCCGTGCTGCGCAGCACGCGCTGCGCCAGCGGCCGCACCTCGGCCAGGTTGGTGCGCAGGATGCGCTCCTTGATCGCGGGCAGCTGCGCCGGGTGCATCGAGAAATTGCGCAACCCGACCCCGAGCAGCAGGCGCGTGAGCTGCAGGTCCCCGGCCATTTCGCCGCAGACCGCGATCGGCACGCCGGCGCGGGTCGCGGTGCGTATGCTGTTCGAGACCAGATGCAGGACAGCGGGGTGCAACGGGTCGTAAAGGTGCGCGACCGCGTCGTCGGTGCGATCGATCGCGAGCGTGTACTGGATCAGGTCGTTGGTGCCGAGCGAAAGGAAATTCAACCGCCGCAGGAACATCGGCAACGCGAGCGCCGCCGCCGGGATCTCGATCATGCCGCCGACCTCGATCGAACGATTGTAGGGCTGACCTTTCTCGTCCAGCTGCTCCTTGGCCTGCTTGATCAGCGCCAGCGCCTGCTCGATTTCCTGCGCGTGCGCCACCATCGGCAGCAGCACTCTCACCTTGCCGTAGTGCGACGCGCGCAGGATTGCGCGCAGCTGGGCGAGGAACATCTGGGGCTCGGCCAGGCAGAACCGGATCGCTCGCAGGCCCATCGCGGGATTCGGCCTCACCGCCCCGTTGCCCGACAGGGTCTTGTCGGCGCCGATGTCCAGCGTGCGCAGCACCACCGTGCGGCCGTTCATCGTCCGGGCGACCTCGCGGTAGGCTTCGAACTGCTCGTCCTCGGACGGCAGGTCCTTGCGGTTCATGAACAGGAACTCGCTGCGGAACAGGCCGATGCCCTCGGCCCCGGCCGCGAGCGCCTGCGGCACGTCCTGCGGCAGCTCGATGTTGGCGTACAGCTCTACCGCCACCGCGTCGAGCGTCGCCGCGGGCGTGGACTTCAGGCGCTGCAGCCTCTTGCGCTCGAGCTCGAGCTCGGACTGGCGCAGCTCGTACTCGGCCAGGACGACCGGGTCCGGGTCCACCACCACTACGCCTTGCACGCCGTCGACGATCAGCAGCTCGTTCTCGCGGATCGTCTGGCGCGCGTGGTGCAGCCCGACGATCGCGGGGATGCTCAGGCTGCGCGCCAGGATCGCCGTGTGAGAGGTCACGCCCCCGACGTCGGTGACGAAGCCGCCAAAATGGTGGCGCTTGAACAGGATCATGTCCGCGGGGGACAGGTCGTGCGCGACCACGATGAGGTTCTTCTCGTCGGAGGCGCGCGGCTCGGCCAAGGTCTGCCCGCCGATCAGGGCGCTCAACACGCGCTCGACCACCTGGCCGATGTCGGCCTTGCGCTCGCGCAGGTAGGGATCCTCGATCTCCTCGAACTGCGCCACCAGCTTGTCCATCTGCTGCACCAGCGCCCACTCCGCGTTGCAGCGCTGATCGCGGATCAGCGCGCGCGGCGCATGCGACAGCGACGAGTCGTCGAGGATCATCCGGTGCAGGTTGAGAAAGGCCGAGAACTCGGCCGGTGCGTCTGCCGGGACGTGCGAGCCGAGCGCGGCGAGCTCCTCGGTCGCGCGCGCGATTGCGGCGTCGAACCTGGCGATCTCCGCCTCGACCGACTCCTCCGGGATCTGGTAATGCGCGACTTCCAGCCGAGCCGTGGACACCAGGTGCGCGTGACCGATGGTGATCCCGCCCGATACGCTCGATCCGTGCAGGACGAAATTCACTCGCCTTCCCCGAACCTGTCCGCTATCAGCGCCCCGATCGCGGCAAGCGCGGCCTCGGCGTCATCGCCGTCGGCCTCGATGCACACCGAGCTGCCTTTGCCGGCGGCGAGCATCATCACGCCCATGATGCTCTTGGCGTTGACCCGCCGGCCGTTGCGCGAGAGGTGAATCTCGCTCCGGAAGGCGCTGGCGAGCTGGGTCAGCTTGGCCGAGGCGCGCGCGTGCAGGCCGAGCTTGTTGACGATGGTCGCTTCAACGCTCGGCATTGCAGCAGTCGGAATTCATGTGCACTACGCCGTCCACTCCGCCCGAGCGCGCCTTCTCGACCACGGCGGCGAGCGGCTCGTTGCGGTAGGTGAGGGCGCGGATCAGCATCGGCAGGTTGACGCCCGAGATGCCCTCGACGCGCCCCTTCTCGAGCAGGCGCATGGCGATGTTGCCGGGGGTGGCGCCGTAGATGTCGGTCAGCACCAGCACGCCGTCGCCGCCGTCGAGCTCGCGCACGAACTCGCGCGCGAGCGGCAGGATCGCCTCGGGGTCGTCGTGCACCGTGATGCCGACCTGGCGCACGCGCAGCGGCCGTTTGCCCAGGACGTGGCTCGCGGCGTGGATGAGCGACTCGCCCAGCGCGCCGTGCGAGATGATCAGGATACCGATCAAGCGCCGAGCTTCTTTTGCAGCGCCTCGACGTACATCCCGGGGACGTCGAAGCCGGTCTGGTCCAGGATCTCGCGAAAGCACGTCGGACTGGTCACGTTGACCTCGGTGACCCAGTCTCCGATCACGTCCAGGCCGACGAACAGCAGTCCGCGGGCCGCGAGCGCGGGGCCGAGCGCCTCGGCGATCTCGCGATCGCGCGCGCGAGACGATGACGCTCATGGCGT
>JBAUTD010000636.1:0-4720 GCA_049582045.1 Burkholderiales bacterium | reverse complement strand
GCGTGGTGCCCTCGCCGGCGCCGAAGGCGATCTGCGACCTCGATGTGATCCGCCACCTCGTCGGCTCGGGCTACGTCGTGGTGGCGTGCGGCGGCGGCGGGATTCCTGTCGTGCGCGATGCGCAGGGCGAGCTCGCAGGCGTCGAAGCCGTGATCGACAAGGACCTCGCCTCGAGCCTGCTCGCGCGCACGCTGGGCGCCGATCGCTTCGTCGTCGCCACCGGCGTCGAGCGCGTGGCGGTCGACTACGGCAAGCCGACGCAGCGCTGGGTCGACCGCATGACGCTCGCCGAGGCGCGCCAGCTGTACGACGGAGCGCAGTTCGACAAGGGCAGCATGGGGCCGAAGATCCGGGCCTTGATCGAGTTTCTAGAGGGCGGCGGAAGCGAGGGCGTCGTGACCGACCCGCCGCACCTCTCGCGCGCGCTCGCGGGTGAGGCCGGCACGCGCTTCGTACGCCGTTAGAATACGGCCTCATGAGCGCAAAGCCGATCAGCCGCTATCCGGTGCCCAAGCTCGAGAACCTGCCCGAGGACGTGCGCACGCGCATTCTCGAGGTGCAGGAGAAGTCCGGCTTCGTGCCGAACGTGTTCCTCGCGCTGGCGCACCGGCCGGCGGAGTTCCGCGCCTTCTTCGCCTACCACGACGCGCTGATGGAGAAGGAAGGAGGGCTCAGCAAGGCCGAGCGCGAGATGATCGTGGTCGCCACCTCGGGCGCGAACCAGTGCCAGTACTGCGTGGTGGCGCACGGCGCGATCCTCAGGATCCGGGCCCGGAACCCGCTCATCGCCGACCAGGTGGCGATCAACTACCGCAAGGCCGACATCACGCCGCGCCAGAAGGCGATGCTCGATTTCGCGCTCAAGACCTCGCTCGAGGCGCAGGCGATCGGCGAAGCGGATTTCGCGGCGCTGCGCGCGCACGGCTTTACCGACGAGGACATCTGGGACATCGGCGCGATCGCCGCCTTCTTCGCGCTCTCGAACCGCATGGCCAACCTCACCGACATGCGGCCGAACGACGAGTTCTACCTGCTCGGCCGGATCCCGAAGCAGAAGTGAGCGCGTCTCATGCCGCGAGCGGCGGGCGGCGCTTGCCGACCCGGGTTTCCTGCTCGAAGGCGTGCGCGAGCTGCAGCACGCCGAGGTCGTCGCGGTAGCGCCCGACGATCTGCAGGCCGACCGGCAGCGCAGGCTCGTCGTCGGTGAACCCCGCCGGGACCGAGATCGCCGGGTGGCTGGTGACGGTGATGTACCAGCAGGTCTTCATCCAGTCGATGTAGCTGCCGAGCTTCACGCCGTTGATCGTGTCGACGTAGGGCTGCGAGGCCGGGAAGGGCGGCACCTGGTTCACCGGTAGCAGCAGGAATTCGAAGCGCTGCATGAACTCGCGCATGCGGCGGTACAGGTCCGAGCGCAGCGCCATCGCGCGCGCGATCCGCGGACCGTCGAGCTCGAGCCCCTGCTCGATGTTCCAGATCACGGTGTCCTTCATCTTGTCGCGGTGCTGCGCAAGCAGCGAGCCGTACTTCTGCACGAATCCGACCGCGCGCAGCACTTGAAAGACCTCGTCGGCGCCGGTGAGATCGGGCTCGGCCTGCTCGACGATGCAGCCAAGCGACTCGAACACCTTGCGCTGCGCTTCGAGGACCCTCGTCACGCGCGGGTCCACCGGCAGGCCGCCGAGGTCCTTCGACCAGGCGACGCGCACTTTCCTGAAGTCGCGCGCGAGCGGGCGCGAGAACACGGCGCCGGGCTCGCTGACGCTGATCGGCGAGCGGATGTCCGGGCCCGCCATGGCCGAGAACAGGAACGCGACGTCCTCGACCGAACGCGCGATCGGGCCTAGCACCGGAAGCGTGCCCCAGGCGTCGGTGGCGGGGTAGTTCGGCGTGCGTCCCGGCGTGGGGCGAAAGCCCACCACGTTGCAGAAGTTGCCCGGGTTCCTGAGCGAGCCGCCGAGATCCGAGCCGTCGGCGAAGGGCAGCATGCCGCAGGCCACGGCGGTTGCAGCGCCGCCCGAGGAGCCGCCGCAGGTCTTGTCGAGGTCGTAGGGGTTGAGCGTCTGGCCGAAGACCTTGTTGAAGGTCTGGCTGCCGGCGCCGAACTCCGGCGTGTTGGTCTTGCCCAGCGTGATCGCGCCGGCGGCCTTCAGCCTCTCGACCAGCACATGGTCCTCGGCGGGCACGTTGTGGGCGTAGATCGGCGAGCCGAAGGTCGTGCGGATGTCCTTGGTCGGCAGCAGGTCCTTGTAGGCGATGGGCAGGCCCGCGAGTGCGGGCTTCGGGCCCTTCCTGCGGTCGAGGGCCTTCGCGTCCTTGAGCGCCTGCTCGGGAAGAAAGGTGACGATGGCGTTGACCTGCGGATTGACCCGCTCGGTCTGGGCGATGAAGGCCTTCATGACCTCGGCGGCGGAGAGCTTGCGGCTGCGGATCAGGCGCGCGAGCTTCTTCGCGGGTTGAAACACGATGTCGTTCATTGGCTCCTCACATCAGCACGATGTCGTACTGCTCCTGAGTGTAGCTGGTCTCCACCTGCATCGAAATCGGCTTGCCGATGAAGTCCGACAGCATCGCGAGCGACGCCGATTCGTCCTCCAGGAACAGGTCGCTCACCGTCTGCGAGGCGAGGATGCGGTACTCGCGCGCGTTGAAGGCGCGCGCCTCGCGCAGGATCTCGCGCAGGATCTCGTAGCACACGGTGCGCGCGGTCTTGACCTCGCCGCGCCCGCCGCAGGTCGGACAGGGCTCGCACAGCACGTGCGCGAGCGATTCGCGCGTGCGCTTGCGCGTCATTTCCACCAGTCCCAGGGCGGTGAATCCGTTCACCGTCATCCTGGTGCGGTCGCGCGCGAGCGCCTTGTTGAACTCCGCCAGCACGGCCGCGCGGTGCTCCTCGCTTTCCATGTCGATGAAGTCGATGATGATGATGCCGCCGAGGTTGCGCAGCCGCAGCTGGCGCGCGATCGTCTGCGCCGCCTCGAGGTTGGTCTTGAATATGGTGTCGTCGAAATTGCGCTGGCCGACGAAGCCGCCGGTGTTCACGTCGATCGTGGTCATCGCCTCGGTCTGGTCGATGATCAGGTAGCCGCCCGACTTGAGCTCGACGCGGCGCGAGAGCGCCTTTTCGATCTCGGGCTCGACATTGTGCAGGTCGAACAGCGGCCGCGCGCCGGTGTAGTGCTCTAGCTTTGCGCGCAGCTTGGGCATGTAGCTTTCGGCGAAGGCGGCGAGCTTGTGGAAGTTCTCCCGCGAGTCGACCACCAGGCGCTCGGTGGCCTCGGAGGCCATGTCGCGCAGCACGCGCTGAGCGAGCGACAGGTCCTGGTACAGCAGCTGGGGCGGTTGCGCGCCGAGCGAGCGCTGGCGTATGTCGCGCCAGAGGTGGCGCAGGTATTCGATGTCGGCCGCGAGCTCGCCGGCGTCGGCGGCCTCGGCCAGGGTGCGGATGATGAAGCCGCCCTTCTCGTCCGGCGGCAAGAGCTCCTTCACCTTGTCGCGCAGCAGCTGGCGCCCGTTCTCGCCCTCGATGCGCTGCGAGATCCCGATGTGCGGGTCCTGCGGCAGGTACACCAGCATGCGCCCGGCGATCGAGACCTGGGTCGTCAGGCGAGCGCCCTTGGTGCCGATCGGGTCCTTCGCCACCTGCACCAGCAGCGGCTGGCCTTCCGAGAGGATCTTCTCGATCGCCTTGACGGGCTCGCCGCCGTTGGCGCCGGCCTGCCGGCGGTGCTCGAAGATGTCCGCCACGTGCAGGAAGGCCGCGCGCTCCAGCCCGATCTCGACGAACGCGGACTGCATTCCCGGCAGCACGCGCGCGACGCGCCCCATGTAGATGTTGCCGACCAGGCCGCGGCTCGCGGTGCGCTCGACGAGAAGCTCCTGCACCACGCCCGCGTCGAGCACCGCGACGCGCGTTTCCTGCGGCGTGACGTTAATAAGGACTTCTTCGCTCACGCGTCGCACCCATCCGCTCGATGACCTGGGCGGTCTCGTAAAGCGGCAGCCCCACGACTCCGGAATAGCTGCCGCGGATGGCGGCGATGAACTGCGCGGCGCGGCCCTGGATCGCGTAGGCGCCGGCCTTGTCGTCGGCCTCGCCGGTGGCCAGGTACTGGCGGATCTCGTCTTCGCCCAGCGCGCGGAACTGCACCACGGTGCGCGACAGCTCCGTTTCGATCCGCTCGTCGTACTTGAGCACCACCGCCGAGAGCACCTCGTGCTCGCGTCCCGACAGCTCGGCCAGCATGCGCGCGGCGTCGGCCCGGTCGGCGGGCTTGACGAAGATCCGCCCCTCGAGCGCGACCGTGGTGTCGGCGGCGAGCACCGGCGCGCGCGGCAGGTTGCGCTGCATCAGCCGCTTCCAGCCCATTTCGGCCTTCGCCAGGGCGACGCGCTCGACGTAGGCGCGCGGGGACTCGCCTTCGAGCACTTCTTCGCTCACGTCGGGTTCGCCGTCGGGCCGCGCGCGGAACATCAGCAGGTGAAAGCGCACCCCTATCTGCGCCAGCAGCTCGCGCCGGCGCGGACTGCGCGAAGCGAGATACAGGCTGCGGTCGAGCGAAGCAAGCACGGCGGCACCGTCCGGAGGGGGCCCGCGAAGTGTAGCAGAGCGCCCCGCAGGCTATGCCCGGTGGTAGGGGTGCCCGCCGAGCAGGGAGGCGGCGCGGTAGAGCTGCTCGCACAGCACCACCTGCGCCAGCGCATGCGGCAGGGTGAAGGC
>JBAUTD010000635.1:0-3078 GCA_049582045.1 Burkholderiales bacterium | reverse complement strand
AGAGCCAATGATCATTTCCCGCCGCCGTGCCCTGAATGCCGCGCGCAGATTCGTCTGCGCCTCGGCGTTGACTTGCGCCGCGGCGGGCGCTTCGGCGCAGACGGTCTCGGCGCTCGACGTTTCGCGCGCGCTGGCCAGCAATTCCGTCATCTCGTCGCGAAATGCCTTCGCCGTCGACGCCAACGAGGCGGCGCGCAGGCTCGAGCAGGCGCAGCGGCGGCGCGCGCAAGGCGCCACACCGCGGCCCGGCGAGCATGCTCAGAATGCCGGCACAGTCGTTGTAAATAACCGTTACTGGCGGCGGCAGGAAAAACTGCGGCACCTCGTCGAGCAGGCCCTGCACCGATCGAACGAAACGCATCAATCGAAGGCGGCACGCACGCGCAAGGCCCGACGCGCCGCGCGCGGTGCTGAGCGCTCTAGCGCCGCTCCGGCTCCCGAGCGGACTCGCGCCGGCGCAGCTCGGCGATGACGCCGGCAATGGCGCGCTTGCGTGCCGCCGCGGAATCGTGGGAATCGAGCATCCGCTCCTGCGTGCCGGCCTCCAGCCGGGCGAGCTTGTCGAACAATCCCAGGGCCTGCTGCGGGTCATAGGCGGTCAGGAACAGGATCGCCGCCCCGAGCCTGTCCGCTTCGCGCTCCTGCATCTGCGCCATGGGCTGGAACGCCTCTGCGTAGGCGTCGCGGGACAGGAACTCGAGCAGGGCCGCGCGCGCGGTGGGAAGCCTGTCCTTGCCCAGGAATTCGGCCATGAATGAGAGCTTGGCCGAGGCGTGGCCGGCGAGCAGATGTGCCGCCTCGTGGCACAGAATCAGTGCCAGCTCGTCGTCGCCGAGCGCGAGCTTGCGCACGAAGTTCGCGTCGATGATGATGGTTTGTCCCGGAAACGCAACCGCGCCGTGGCCGAAGTCGTCGATCAGGATGGCCTTCCAGTCCGACGCCGCAAAACGCGAATCGACGGCCGCCGCCGCAGCGCCAACCGCCGCCATCACCCGGTCCACGCGCTCGTTCAATACCGGATCCCGGTTCAGGCTGTGATCATTGATCGCCTTGCGCACGTAGCTCGCGGCGAGCGCACGCCATGCCGCGGCCGCCTCGGAGGCAGGATATGCCGCGACGATCCGGGCGCTGTCTGCCGGCACTTGGGAAAAGCAAACCCCCCACGCAAGCATCAGCACAGCGGCGAAGCAGGCTTTGATGGCTTCCCTCCATGTCGCGCCCGGCCCCCGCTTTGTGTTCCTGCGAGATGCCGCCCCGAAGCGAGTATGCCGCCTCGCCCCCACGACCACAACAGGCGGGATGAGTCTGTGTGCTGGCGCACATAGCGCCGCGCCATGTGGAGAAAATCACGCGCGCCTAAGTTCGGTGGCGCACAGACGAATTTGCACGTCGTGGCGGCAGGCGCGCAGGAGCTCCGCGGCGCGGGATTCGTCGAAGCGGGCTACTACCGCGATTCGGGGCGCAACGTTGCGAAGCTCGCGGGGTGGAATACCGGTACAAGCTCGGCGAGCGCTGAAGGCTGGGCGGCGCGGTGACGCTGAACGCGGTCTGCGCGCCCCGTTACAAGGGGGTACAACGAGTTCGCAATGTTCGGCTTTTACTCCGGCATGCCGCTCAGGAAGTGGGCGCCGGCCCGGCTCAGCGCAGGTGCACGCCGCCGAACAGCCCCAGCAGTCCGACCACGATAAGGTAGGCCGCGACGATGTAGTTCAGCAGCCGAGGCACGACAAGGATGAGCACGCCCGCGATGAGCGATATCAGGGGCGCCAGCGTCAAGGTGATGTTCATTGCGGCCTCCTTTGTTGTTCGACGAGGAACCAGGCGGCACCGACCCTATCCCCGCGTCGCGAAATACTCTGTGCGCCAGCGCACAGCGCCCCGCGCATGGATGACGATAATCGAATCGACAGAGAACGAGGTCGTCTTCGATGCGCAGCTTGCTGGTCACGAGTGCCGCCGCCTTCGCCGCACTTGCCGGATGGGCAGGCCCGGCGGGCGCGGGGCTGCTATCCAGCACCGGCCCGGTCATCGCGATTCTCGCCGGGGACCTCTACCTGGGCGAAGCCGAAGGCAACCTGGACGGATCCGGCACGATCGTCATCAAATCGCAGTCCCGCCCCGAGGTCGGCTGTCGCGGGGAGTTCACTTCCAGCGCCGAGCACGGCGGCACCGGCAAGGGGGGCCTGCGCTGCAGCGACGGCGCCACCGCGACGCTGCACTTCAAGCGCCTGGGCCTGGTGCGCGGCTACGGCAGCGGCATCTCGAGCCGGGGCGCGCTGAGCTTTACCTACGGGCTCAGCGCGGAGGAATCCGCACCCTACCTGGCGCTGCCTCCCGGCAAAGCGCTCGCGCGCGGCGGAAGCGATGTGAAGCTGGTGGACGCAAGTCTGCCGTCGAAGGCGCTTTCCGTTCCGACGGCGCCGGACGCGCTGCTGAGCGCGGCGACGCTGGTGGTGACCGACGACCTCAGGCGCGACAACGAACTGGGCACCGGCAGTGCGGCGAAGATCGCCGAGCTGGTCGAATCAAAGCTCTTGCCGCTGTTCGAATTCCGCCACATGACCCGGCTCGCGGTGGCGCGCAACTGGCCTCTCGCCTCGCCCGGGCAGCAACAGTCTCTCGTGGCCGAATTCAAGACGCTGCTGGTGCGCACCTACTCGGCGGCGCTCGCGAATTACCGCGATCAGGTGATCGAGTACAAGCCGCTGCGGATAACGTCCGGCGCAACCGACGTCACGGTCAAGTCGACCGTGAGCCAGCCCGGAAGCGCGCGCATCAGCATCGACTACGACATGGAGATGACGACGACCGGCTGGAAGGTGTACGACATCAAGATCGGCGGCATCAGCCTGGTCACGACCTATCGCTCGAGCTTCGCGCAGACCGTTCGCGATCTCGGGCTGGACGGATTGATAAAGACGCTCGCGACCAAGAATTTGCAGGTCGACGCAGGACCCCTGCCCTACCGCGGCGGGCAGGCCGCCGTCATTCTGTACGCAGTCATTCCAAGCGTCTTCCGCGGCGACCGATAATCTCCGCGCGCAACCGCGACGCACCGGTTTTCCGCGCCGGGGGGGG
>JBAUTD010000634.1:0-1793 GCA_049582045.1 Burkholderiales bacterium | reverse complement strand
GCCTGATGGCGATTCCCGCGCCGAGCCGCGAGCAGGCGGTTCAGCGCGCGCGCTTTCGCGCCGTGCGCGAGTTGTTCGAGCGTCTGCGCGCTCAGGGTCTGGAGCTCGACACGCTCTCGATGGGGATGTCCGACGACATGGAGGCCGCGATCGCCGAGGGCGCCACGATGGTTCGAGTCGGTACTGCGATATTCGGCGCGCGCGAGAAGGCCAGGAGCGCGGCATGAGAATCGCCTTTCTCGGCGGCGGCAACATGGCGAACGCCCTGATCGGCGGGCTGCTCGCCCAGGGGTTGGAGGCGGGCGCGATCTCGGTGATCGAGCCAAGCGCCGCGGCGCGCGAGAAGCTCGCCGCCGAGCACGAGGTTCGCGTGAGCACGGCGCCGGACGCGGCGACGCTCGAATCGGACACGCTCGTGCTGGCGGTGAAGCCGCAGGACATGCGCGCCGCGCTGGCGTCGTTCGGCGGGGAGATCGGCTCCAAGCTGGTGATCAGCATCGCCGCCGGCCTGCGCCTGGCGGACCTTTCGCGCTGGCTGGGCGGGCACCGGCGCCTGGTGCGCTGCATGCCGAATACTCCGGCGTTGATCGGTGCCGGCATTTCTGGGCTCTACGCGCCGCCCGAAGTCAGCGCCGCCGAGAGGGAGCGCGCGGCGCGCATTCTCGGCGCTGTGGGCGAAGTGGTATGGGTGGACAAAGAGGCCCTGCTCGATCCCGTGACCGCGGTCTCGGGCAGCGGACCGGCGTACGTGTTCTGGTTCATCGAGCAGCTTGCGGCGGCAGGCGTCAAGCTCGGCCTGCCGCAGGAAGCGGCCGGCAGGCTCGCGCTGCAGACCGTTCTCGGCGCGGCCAAGCTCGCCGCGCAGAGCGGCGAGCCGCCGGGCGCGCTGCGCGAGCGAGTGACTTCCAAGGGCGGAACCACGGAGGCCGCGCTGCGGGTCTTCGCCGAGGAGCGGCTCGCCGAGCGCCTGATGCGCGCCCTCGAGGCCGCGAGCCGGCGCGGCGCGGACCTGGGCGAAGAAATGGGCAAGGGAGGCTGAGTGCTGCAGCAGATCCTGTCGTTCCTGGTCGACACCGCCGCGTCTTTCTTCGTCTACCTGCTTCTGGCGCGCTTTCATTTCCAGTGGCTGGGAGTGCCGTTTCGCAACCAGGTCGGCGAATTCGTCGTCGTCGTGACCAACTGGATCGTGCGCCCGGCGCGGCGGGTCGTTCCGCCGCTGGGCGCCCTCGATCTGGCCACTGCGGTGGCGGCCTGGCTGCTGCAGGCGATCTCGTTGTACACGCTGTTCGCGCTGCGCGGCGGCGATCTGGGCGCGGCGCCCGGCGTGGCGCTCGCGCTGCTCGCCGCGGTCGCGTTGATCGACCTGGTCCGGCTAAGCGTCTATATGCTCGTTTTCGCGGTCATCCTGCAGGCGATATTGTCATGGGTGGCGCCGCACGCGGCCTCGAGCCCGGTGCTGGATGCGGCGACGCGACCTTTCCTGCGCCCGGTGCGGCGGCTGGTGCCGCCGATCGCGAACATCGACCTTTCGCCGATCGTGCTGCTCGTCCTGCTGCAGGTGCTGCTTTTCCCGCTCTGGAGCCTGCGCGGCGCGATCGGAGGCGTCTTCTGAGCACCTGGCACCGCCTGGAAGGCGCTCGCCTGGTGCTGGAACTGCACGTGCAGCCGGGCGCCGCCCGCACCGAAGTGGCGGGGCTTTACGGCGGCAAGCTGAAACTGCGGCTCGCGGCGCGGGCGATCGACGGCAAGGCGAACGCGGCGCTGATAGAGTTCCTCGCGGAGCGCCTGGGCGC
>JBAUTD010000633.1:0-2630 GCA_049582045.1 Burkholderiales bacterium | reverse complement strand
CCAGCTGCTCGCGCTGATCCGGCGGCTGCGCCAGTGTTTGCCGACACTGCGTGCGCAGGCACTGCCCGAAGCCCTGGTGAGCGCGCTGACCCACCTGCGCAGCGCCCTGGATGCCCTGCAGTGCGAGCTTGTCAGGAGCTTTGACCATGACCCCCAGCCAGATCCGCGATGCGGTGCGAACCCTGCAAACCCAAGGCCGCAGCCTGCGCGAGATCAGCCGAGCACTGAAGCTCTCGCGTAACACCGTTCGCCGGATACTGCGCGCAGCGGTGCCGGCGGCGCAGGAGGCGGCGCACTACGGCCTCACCCTCACCTATCTGCAATCGGCCTTCGAGCGCGCTCAGGGCAACGTGGTGCGCGTGCAGCAACTGCTGGCCGCCGAATACGATCTCGAAGTCTCCTACAGCACCCTCACGCGCTGGGTGCGGGAGGCGGGGCTGCGCGCGCCGCCTGCGCGCGCCGGGGAATATTCCTTCGGCCCGGGCGAGGAGATGCAGCACGACACCTCACCGCATCGCGTGCGCATCGGCGAGAAGAGCGTGACCGCCCAGTGTGCCGGTCTCGTGCTGGCCTACTCGCGCCGCCTGTTCGTCCAGTATTACCCGCGCTACAGCCGCTTCGAAGCGAAGCAGTTCCTGCTCGAGGCCGCACGCTTCATGGACGGGGTCTGCCCGGTGTGCGTGATCGACAACACCAGCGTGATGCTCGTCTGCGGTGCCGGCGAGAATGCCCTCATCGCCCCCGAGATGGCCGCCTTCGCCCGCACGCTGGGGTTCGAATTCCGCGCTCACCGGGTCGGAAATCCGGATCGCAAGGGACGCATCGAGAGAAACTTCTTCTTCGTCGAAACCAACTTCCTGCCCGGGCGCAGTTTCACCGACTTCGACGACCTGAACCGCCAGGCGCTCACCTGGTGCCAGGAGGTGGCCAATGCCAACGCCAAGCGCGTGCTGGGCATGTCGCCCGAGGCCGCCTACGTGATCGAGAAGCCGTACCTGCAAGCGCTACCCAGCGCGCTGCCCCCGATCTATGAGGTCCTCGAGCGGGTGGTGGATCTGAACGGCTATGTCTCGCTCGAAGCGAATCGCTACTCCGTCCCCGAGCGCCTGGTCGGCCAGCGCGTGACGCTCTACAAACATCCGGCCCAGGTTCATATCCACCACCGCGGGGCCACGGTGGCGATCCATCCCCGCCTGATCGGCCAGCGCGATGCGCGCAGTACCGATCCGGCCCACCATCCCACTCCCACCCGGGCCCCCCGCACGCCGCAGATCGAAACGCAACTGCTGCCCGAGCCAGAACTGCAAGCCTATGCACGCGCCCTCAAGCAGCGCGGCCGCGGCCGCGCCGGGCGCGCCCTGCGACGGCTGCTCGAGATCCAGCGCACCTACCCCAAGGAGCCCTTCCTGGCCGCCGTGCGCCAGGCCGCGCACTTCGGCCTGTACGACCTGGGACGGCTGGAGAAACTCATCCTGCAACAGGTCGCCGGCAACTTCTTTGCGCTCGACCCGGATCCCGATCCCGATGCGTGATCAACTCCACGAACTGCTCGCCCGGCTGCGCCTGCGCGGCATCGACGCCGCACTGGAGGCCGAACTCGATCGTGCCGAACGCGAAGGCTCACCGCCGGCGGAAGTGCTCTGGCGATTGCTCCTCGCCGAACAGGCCCATCGGCGCGAGCAGAGCCTGGCCTACCGCCTGACGCAAGCCAAACTGCCGTGGCGCTGGACCCTGGATTCGTTCCCCTTCGAGCGCCAGCCCGGTGTCGATCGCAGCCAGATCCGGGCCCTGGCCGGCCTGGATTTCCTGCGCCGCAACGAGAACATCCTGCTCATCGGCGCGCCCGGCACCGGCAAGACCGCAATCGCCATCGCGCTGTTGCGCGAGGCCTGCCTGAACGCCCACCCGGGGCGCTTCTACAACGCCCAGGTGCTGCTCGACGAGCTCTATGCCTCGCTCGCCGATCGATCGACACCGAAACTGCTGGCGCAACTGGCCCGCTTTCAGCCTCTGCTGATCGACGAGCTCGGATACCTCACCCTCAAACCCGAGCAGTCCAATGCCTTCTTCCGCCTGATGGATCAGCGCTACGGCCGCGTCTCGACCATCATCACCACAAATCTGGAGCCTTCCTCCTGGTACGAGCTGTTCGCCAACAAGCCCCTCGTCGACGCACTGCTCGACCGCCTCCAGCATCGCTGCATCACCATCCGCATCAACGGCCCGTCCCTGCGCACCCCCGAGCCGCCGCCACCGCCGCCCACCCCCAACGCAGCGAAATCTGCGCGACGCCCGCCTAAACCCGCGAAATAGCCCGCAGCACGTTGCGCCTTACAAACCCTGGGGCCTCGCCCCAGACCCCACCCTCGCCGGGAGGCAGCCGCCGGGGATGACAAACCCATCCCCGGCACTGCCCCGAGCGTAGATGCCCTCCAAGGCGTCAAGGGGCTTTCGCGGCATAAACGCGGCGATGAACCCGCCGCATTTATTCCACGTTCCCCTTGACCCCTTTCCGGGCAGAACACCGCGCACTCCCTGGCTCCGTTCTGCTGAGCACACGTGGGTCCGTTTCCGTGAGCGTCGAGGCGCCACGCGGTGCGTGTAGCGGCCCAGGTAGCGCAGGACTTGGG
>JBAUTD010000632.1:0-4852 GCA_049582045.1 Burkholderiales bacterium | reverse complement strand
CGTCGGGCTCGCTCCGGACCCGGCCCGCACGCCCGAGGCGGTGGTGCAGGTCTACGCCGCGCGCACCTGGGGCTGGCGCGGCGCCTTCGGCGTGCATACCTGGATCGCGGTCAAGCCGAGCGGCGCGCCGGACTACACGGTGTACGAGGTCATCGGCTGGCGGCTGCGCTGGTCCGATTCGGCCCTGGCGGTGAGCGCGCGCGCGCCCGATGCGCGCTGGTTCGGCAACGCGCCGGAGGTGGTGGCCGAGCGGCGCGGCACAGGCGTGGATGAGCTGATCGCGCGCATCGACCGGGCGGCCCGCGCCTACCCCTACGCGGGCGAATACTCGGTCTGGCCGGGGCCGAACTCGAACACCTTCACCGCGTTCGTCGCGCGCGCCGTGCCCGAGCTACAGGTCGATCTGCCGCCGACCGCGATCGGCAAGGACTACTTGGGCGATCGGCTGGTCGCGCCGACGCCGGGCGGCGGCTACCAGGTCTCGATCGGCGGCGTGCTCGGAGTCATGGCGAGCCGGGTCGAGGGCCTGGAAATCAACCTGCTCGGGTTGACGTTCGGCATCGATCCGTTCTCGCCCGCGCTCAAGCTGCCCTTCGTGGGCAGGCTGGGACCGGCCCGCCGAAATGGGGACTTGTCAAAACGGCTTTGACAGCCTAGACTTCGGTCCAGGTAGAAGCCATGAACTGCGCGGAGCAACTCGTCGTCCTATTCGGTAGCCAGGCCGACGTCGCGCGCGCGTTCCAACTCGACCGTGCGGTGGTCAACAACTGGGTCAAGTCGGGCTACGTCCCGGCACGCTGGGCGACTGAGGTCGAGCGCGTGACCCAGGGCCGCATCACCGCGGTCGAAATCCTTACCGAGGCGAGCGCCAAGAAGCCGGTGCGCGTGAAATCGCGCCCCGACGACGCATCGTTCGGCATCCTGTCGGAGACTGAGCCCATGAACACCTACGCACCGTCCAAGCGCATCCATTCGTTCCATCCGCCGCAGCGCACGCTGATGGGACCCGGGCCGACCGAAATCCACCCGCGCGTGCTCACCACCATGAGCCAGCCGGCGATCGGCTACCTCGATCCGATCTTCGTCGAGATGATGGAGGAGTTGAAGTCGCTCCTGCGCTACGTCTACCAGACCAAGAACCCGCTCACCTTCCCGATCTCGGGTCCGGGCTCGGTCGGGATGGAGTACTGCTTCGTCAACATGGTCGCACCGGGCGACAAGGTGATCGTGTGCATCAACGGCGTGTTCGGCGGCCGGATGCTAGAGAACGTGATCCGCTGCGGCGGCGTCCCGGTGGTGGTCGAGGACAAGTGGGGCGAGCCGGTGGACCCGCAAAAGGTCGAGGACGCGCTGAACAAGAACAAGGACGCAAAGATCGTCGCGTTCGTGCACGCCGAGACCTCGACCGGCTGCCAGTCCGACGCGCAGGCGATCACCCGCGTCGCGCACAAGCACGGCGCGCTGGTGATCGTCGACGCGGTCACCTCGCTTGGCGGCACGCCGGTACGGGTCGACGAGTGGGAGATCGACGCGATCTACTCGGCGAGCCAGAAGTGCCTGTCGTGCACGCCGGGGCTGTCGCCGGTGTCGTTCTCAGAGCGCGTGGTCGAGCGCGTCAAGGCGCGCAAGGACAAGATCCACAGCTGGTTCATGGACATGAACCTGCTGCTCGGCTACTGGGGCGCGACTACGCGCACCTACCACCACACCGCACCGACCAATTCGCTTTTCGCGCTGCACGAGGCGTTGCTGCTGATCCGCGAAGAAGGTTTGGAAAACTCCTGGGCGCGCCACCATCGCCACCACGTCGCGCTCAAGGCGGGCCTCGAGGCGATGGGGCTGAAGTTCCTGGTCAAGGAGGAAAACCAGCTGCCGCAGATGAACGCGGTGCTGTGCCCAGAAGGCGTGAACGAGGCCGACGTGAGGAAGACCCTGCTGGGCGAGTTCGGGATCGAGATCGGCGCCGGGCTGGGGCCGCTCGCGGGCAAGATCTGGCGCTTCGGCCTGATGGGCTATTCGTGCCGGCCGGACAACGTCATGCTGTGCCTGTCGGCGCTCGGTTCGGTGCTCGAGGACATGGGCCTGCCGGTTCACGTCGGCGACGCGGAAGCCGCCGCGCACGGCGCGTACGCCAGCATGCACGCGAGCGACGCGCAGCGGAAGAAGCGCGCCGCCTGAGCGCTCAGCTCTCGAAGCGGTAAGACTTCTCGCGGAACACGCGCGCGCAGGCGCGCGCCACGTCCGCGTCGTACAGCCTGCCCGCGTTGCCCTCGATCTCCGTCAGCGCGCGCTCGATGCCCAGGGCCGCGCGGTAGGGGCGATGCGAGGACATCGATTCGACCACGTCGGCCACGGCCAGGATGCGCGCTTCCAGGATGATCGCGCCGTCCTTGAGCCCGTCGGGGTAGCCGCTGCCGTCGAGCCGCTCGTGGTGCTGCAGCGTCGCCTGTGCGACCGGCCACGGAAAGTCCACGTCCTTGAGGATCTCGAACCCGGAGCGCGCGTGGCCCTTGACCAGGCTGAATTCGACTGCCGACAGGCGTGAGGGCTTGGTGAGGATCTCGGCCGGCACCGAGATCTTGCCCACGTCGTGCAGGCCGCCGGCGATTTCGAGTCCGCGCACTCGCTCGGGCGGCAAGTCCAGAGCCTCGCCGATCGCCCGCGCGAGCGACCCGACGCGGCGCTCATGGCCGGCGGTGTACGGGTCGCGCAGCTCGACCATCGCGGACATCGCGCCCACCGTGCCGATCATGGCGCTCTCGAGCTGGTGCAGTTGCCGCTCGACCGTGTGCTCGGCGAGCACGCGATCGGTGATGTCCTGCAGGATTCCGATCACCACGCGCCGCCCGCCGAACGCCATCGCGCTGCCGTGCACGCCGACGTGCCGCACCGCGCCGTCCTTGCGCCTGACGCGGAACTCGTAGCGCGGACTTTGCGTTTGTCCCGCCACGCGCCGCCGCAGATTGCCGAGCACCAGCTCGCGATCCTCCTCCAGCACGACCTCGCGCGGTCCCATGGCGAGCAGCTCGTCCTCGCGGTAGCCGAGGATCTCGCACAGGCGCGGGTTGACGTAGGCGAAGCGCTCGTCGTCCACCATGTAGATGCCGGCAATCGACTGCTCTACCAGGGCGTGGAACTTGGCCTCGCTCTCGGCCAGGCGCTTGCGATCGTGGAAGCGTTCCAGCGCGAGCGAAATGCTCTCGCCCGCGGCGCGCAGCACGCGCTGCGTTTCCGGGTCGAGGTCTTCGCTGCGCCGCAGATAGAGCGTGAACACGCCGGCCGCCCGCCCGCCGACCGTCAGTGGCAGTGCTGCGACCGCGCCGATGCCCAGGGCGCCGAGCATCGCCTGCGCCGCGGCGGGAAGCTCGAGCGCGTGCGGGTCGAGCACGAACTGCGTGGTGCCTTCGCGCGCAGCGCGCGCGGTCGGAGAATTTCCGCTTGCGCCTCGTGCATTGACTAGGCTGCGCACCATGGCCTCGAACCGCTTGAGGATCTTCGGGTAGGCGACCGGCTCGAGCGTGCCGCTGCGGGGATCGATCAGTCCGGCCCAGGCCGCGATCACGCCCTCGGCGCGAAACGCGGTGTCGCAGATCTTCTGCAGCATCGCCGCCGGTTCGCCGCCCTGCGCCACCGCGGCGTGCACGTCGAGTAGCACTCGATACAACTGTGCGGCGCGAGCCTGGGCCGATGAATCGTCCACTCGCCTAGCGTCCATTTCCCGGCGCATCTCCCGGGCGACAGTTCGGACAGAGAGATAAGGTCCGGACGTGCGCCCCACGCCAATCTACGCGGTAGGGCGCACCAAGCGCAAATCCGAATTTACTTATTTGGCGGGCGCCGCGGCAACGAAGCGCGCGGCGAGGTCGGGCTGGCCGGCGCAGCGATCGAGAGTCGGCTGCATCGTCTTCTCGAGCGCGCCGATCGCATGAGGGCACGCGCGGCTCATCCGGCTACAACCCCAGGCGCTGCCAGATCGTGCTCGTCAGGCCCGCCTGGTTGAGCGTGTAGAAGTGAAGGCCTGGCGCGCCGCCGCTCAGCAGGCGGTCGCACAGCTCGGTCACGACGTCCAGGCCGAAAGCGCGGATCGAGGCCGTGTCGTCGCGAAAGCTTTCGAGCTTGAAGCGCATCCAGCGCGGGATCTCGGCGCCGCAGGCGTCCGAGAACCGGGCGAGCTGGGAGAAGTTGCCGATCGGCATCACCCCGGGCACGATCGGCAGCGCGATGCCGGCGTCGCGGCAGTCGTCGACGAACCTGAAGTAGGCGTCGGAGTTGTAGAAGTACTGCGTGATCGCGCCGTTGGTGCCGGCGTCGACCTTTTTCTTGAAGTTGCGGATCTCGTCGATGGCGTTGCGCGTCTGCGGATGGTACTCGGGATAGCAGGCGACCTCGATCTGGAACCAGTCGCCTGTCGTCTCGCGGATGAAGGCGACCAGCTCGCTCGCGTAGCGGAATTCGCCCGATGCGGCGAGCCCCGAAGGCAGGTCGCCGCGCAGCGCGACGATGTGGCGGATGCCGTGCTTGCGGTACAGCTCGAGCTGGCCCGCGACGTCGGCCCGGGTCGAGGCGACGCAGGAGATGTGCGGCGCGGCTTCGTGCCCGGCGTTGCGGATCTCGAGCACGGTGTCGAGCGTGCCTTCGCGGGTGGAGCCGCCGGCGCCGAAGGTGACGGAGAAAAAGCGCGGCTTGAGCTGCGCGAGCTGCTGCCAGGTCGCGCGCAGCTTGTCCCTTCCCTGCGGCGTTCTGGGAGGGAAGAACTCGAAGCTGAAATCGAGCGCGGGCGCCGCGCTCATCGCCTGCCTTCGACGAACGGCTTGAGCGCGGCGTAGATCGCGCGGTTCGCCGGCGCCTCGAG
>JBAUTD010000631.1:0-2793 GCA_049582045.1 Burkholderiales bacterium | reverse complement strand
GCAGGAGCGTGAGCGCCTCGCGCGTGCGCCGGTCCAGCCCGCGCGCGAGCTCTCCGAGCGCCGGCAAATCCTTCTTTTGCAGCGCCTCGAACAGCTCGGATTCGAGCCCGCCCGAAATTCCCGCGGCCTGCACGATGGCGCGGAACACGGACACGTGGCCGATGTCGATGCGCGCTCCCCGCACGCCGGCGAGCGCGAGCGCGCGGCCCAGCAGGCGCAGGATCTCGAGATCGCTCTCCACCCCGGCGTGGCCGTAGATCTCGGCCCCGATCTGCAGCGGCTCGCGGGTCGCCTCGAGCCCGGCGGGTCTCGCGTGCAGCACGCTGCCGCAGTAGCACAACCGCGCCACGCCTTGCCGGTTGAGCAGGTGCGCGTCCAGGCGCGCCACCTGCGGCGTGATGTCCGCCCGCACGCCCATCATGCGCCCGGAGAGCTGGTCGACCAGCTTGAAGGTGCGCAGGTCGAGGTCGCGCCCGGTGCCGGTGAGCAGCGACTCGAGGTACTCGAGCATCGGCGGCATCACCAGCTGGTAGCCGTGCAGCGCGAACTCCTCGAGGATCGCGCGCCGCAGCGCCTCGATGCGCGCCGCCTCGGCGGGCAGGATGTCCTCGATGTATTCCGGCAGCAGCCAGCGCATGGTGGTCGCCACCCTCAGCGCGCCACCAGCAGCACCAGCAGGCCGATCATCATCGAGGTCAGCCCGATGAAGCGGATCTGCCCGTCGGTCATCTGTGTGATGCGGCGGAAGGTGTCGCGCCAGAGGCTAGGTGCGAGGAAGGGCAGCGCGCCCTCGATGACGAGCATCAGGGCAAAAGCCATGAGAAATGTGGTGCCCATCGCTCATTTTTTCTTGGCTGGCAGGCGCTCCGCCGGATCCTTGAAGTAGCGGAAGAAGCTCGAGTCCGGCGCGAGAAGCATGAGGTCGTTCTTGCCGCGGAAAGTCGAGCGGTACGCGTCCAGGCTGCGGTAGAAGGCATAGAACTCGGGATTCTGCGAGAAGGCCTTGGCATAGATGTCGGTCGCCTTGGCGTCGCCTTCGCCCTTGGTCTTCTGCGCGTCGCGGTAGGCCTCGGCCAGGATCACCTCGCGCTGCCGGTCGGCGTCGGCCCGGATGCGCTCGGCCTCGGCCGCGCCGGTCGAGCGCAGCTCGTTCGCGACGCGCTTGCGTTCGGCCTCCATCCGCCGGTAGACGGACTCGCTAACCTCTTGCGGCAGGTCGACGCGCTTGAGGCGCACGTCGACGATCTCGACCCCGATGCGCCGGAGCTCCTTGTCGACCTTGTCGCGCACTACGGCCATGATCTCGTCGCGCTGCCCGGAAACGACGTCGTGCAGCGTGCGGCGCCCGAACTCGGCCTGCAGACTGTCCGAGATCGTCTGCCGGATGCGGGTCTCCGCGGCAAACTGATCACCCCGTACGCTGACGTAGAACTGCCTCACGTCCTGGATGCGCCACATCACGAACGAGTCCACCAGCACCGGTTTCTTTTCGGAGGTGATGAAGCGCAGCGGCTCCGGGTCGTCGTAGCTCAGGATGCGCATGTCGAACTGGCGCACGTTCTGGAGCAGCGGCCACTTGAAATGCAGTCCCGGCGCGCTCACCACGCTCTTGATCTCGCCCAGCTGGAACACGATCGCGTTGTAGCGCTGGTCGACGGTGAACAGCGTGCCGGATATCACCAGCAGCACGGCGACCAGCGCCGCGACCAACGGCCCGATCGCCTTCATGGCCGCTCTCCCCGGTCGCGGCTGCGCAGCGAGTCGCGCGAGCGCGGGCTCGTGGTGTCGGCCGGCGCCGGCGGCGACGGGCTCTGCGACGCGTCGGACTCGGACGGCATCGCCGTGCCACCGCGCTGCATCAGCTTGTCCAGCGGCAGGTAGAGCAGATTGCCGTTGCCCTTGTAGTCGAGGACGATCTTCGAGGTCGACGACAGCACCTGCTGCATGGTCTCGAGGTACATGCGCTCGCGCGTCACCGCCGGCGCCTTGGCGTATTCCGTCAGCACGTCCTTGAAGCGCGCCGCCTCGCCCTCGGCATTCGCGATCACGCGCTGCTTGTAGCCCTGCGCTTCCTGCAGCAGGCGCGCTGCGCCGCCGCTCGCCCGCGGGATCACGTCGTTGGCGTAGGCCTGCCCTTCGTTCACCTGACGCGCGCGGTCCTGGTTCGCCTTGACGGCATCGTCGAACGCGGCCTGCACCTGCTCGGGCGGCTGCGCGGCCTGGATCGTGATCGAGGAGATCGAGATTCCCGTGCCGTAGCGGTCGAGAATCTCCTGCATCAGCTTGCGCGCTTTGATCGCGATTTCCTCGCGCGACTCGTACAGGATCCCGTCCATCTTGCTCTTGCCGATCACTTCGCGCATCGCGCTCTCGGCGGTGCGCCTCGCGATCTCGTCCGGATTGCGCGTGTTGAACAGGTAGTCCTTGGCGTCACTGACGGTGTACTGCACCGCGAACTGCAGGTCGACGATGTTTTCGTCGTCGGTCAGCATCAGCGACTCGCGCTGCACCTTGTTGCGCACATTGTCGCGGTAGCCGACCTCGAGCGTGCGCACCTGCGACACGTTCACCAGCTCGCTCGACTGGATCGGCCACGGCAGGCGCCAGCGCAGGCCCGGATTGGTCTGCTCGGAATACTTGCCGAAAGTGAGCACGATTGCGCGCTGGCTCGCGTCGACGATGTAGAACCCGCTCGCCAGCCACACCGCGAGCACGAGCAGGATCAGCACGCCCGCGCCGCCGCCGAAGGCGCGCGCAGAAGGCATCTCGGGCGGGGGCCCGCCGCCGTTACCG
>JBAUTD010000630.1:0-2302 GCA_049582045.1 Burkholderiales bacterium | reverse complement strand
CGCCGGCGCCACACGCCGAGCACCGCCAAGGTGGCCACAAACGCCAACCCGATGCACGCGGCGGGAATCCATTGCCAGAAGAGCATGCCTCAATCTACTACGCCCGCGAAGGCCGCACAGGCCCGGGTGACGCCGCGCGGCGACAGTCGCGCGGGGCCCGAGTCGCTTCGCTAGTCGATCGTCGGCGCGACCGCGCGCGTGTTCACCCACTGCATGATCGCGGCGGCGACCTGGTTCTCGCGCCCGGCGTAGCCATGGTGGCTGAAGGCCTGGCAGTCGGGCCCGTGCGCGCCCTCGGAGCCGGTCACGGTGATGAGCGGGAAGCGATACTCCTTCGAGATCTTCTCCACCGCGTAGTAGGGCGTGACGAAGCAGGCGTCGAATTTGTGCTGCACCATGAGCACCGGGACCTTGAGCGTGCCGAAGTCGAATCGCGACAGGCCCGCGCCGTCGCGCGCCTCCTTCGTCACGGTGGAGGTGAGCACCACGCCGGCGACCTTGGGCCCGAGCCTCGCCCCGAGCGCGGCGGCCGAGACGGTGCCCTTGCTGGTGCCGACAAGGTAGAACTCCGCGCCGGGAAAGCGCGCTGCGAGCGCGGCGATGATCGCGCCGACGTCGGCCGCGTGGTCTTCGCCCAGCCGGAAGCGGTCGTTGGCGCAGCAGTACTGGTCGCTCGGCATGTCGACCGAGACCGCGATGTCCTCGGCGTCGACGAATTTCGCGCGGGTGCGGATCAGGTAATTGCCCCAGAGCTGGAACCAGGTCCCGCCCGCCCTCTGCTGGATCTTCATGATCCCGTCGCCGCCGGGAAAGAGCATGACGATCCGCTTGGGCTTCTGGTCCTTCGACGCCATCGATAGCAGCACCGGCTCGTCGACGCCCTTGCGCACCTCGACGTGCACGATCTCCTCGTACGGCGCGGCGGCGGCCTTGATGCGCTCGATCCAGTTCTGCGCATGCGCCGAGAACGCCGCGAGCGCAAGCGCGGCGGCAAGGGCAAGGCGTTTCACGCTCTTCTCCTGAAGTGCAGGGGGAACAGCCGCTCGACGACCGGCCCGTCGGCCGACCAGGCCTTGCAGCCGTCGATGAAGTAGGGCTTTCTCTTGGCCGTATCGGGCACGGCCTCGGTCGCGACCTTGCCGGCCTTGGGCCAGCTGCCCATGGTCTGGAACGCGACCGTCGCCGCCGGCATCAGCAGCTCCTTCAGGTGAGTGCAGCCCTTGGTGCCGCCGACCGCGTCCTGCACCGCGCGCCGCCAGCCGCCGCCGACTTTGGCGCCCACGAGCTTCTGGAACGCCGGCGCCACCGTGAAGCAGGGATCGTAGGGCGCCTCGTTGGTCGCCACCTCGATCGCGCGCACGGTCATCTGCTGGTCCAGGGTGAGCCTGAGCTGCATGTCGTGCACGTGCAGGCCCGCCTCGCGCCGGCCGCGGTAGGGCTCCTCGACCGCGTAGGTCTTCTGGTCGACGATGCTCGCCTCGATGTCGTAGAGCCCGTCTTCGCGCTCGTAGCCCTCGCAGCGGATGGTGCGGGTGTGCAGGTGGCGCCGCGGTGCGGCAGTGGATAGGCCCATTGCTGATTCCAGAAAAGATTCGGGATCAATTATGCTCAAAATTCGCACCACGGGGTTCGATCCGCGGCAGCCAATCGAGCGTAGACTTTCAACCGACTGTAAGGATAGGCAGGATGCCGAAAATCGCCAAGCTCGCGCTGGCGTGCCTGCTGTGCATGGCCGTCATCGGCGCGATTGCGCTCGTCGTCCAGCGGCTGTTTTGACGATAACCAACCGGACAGGAGGTGATTTCGATGAAAAAGAACATGGGAACGCTGGATCGTACGATCCGCGTGATCGTGGCCGTGATTATCGCGGTGCTCTACTACGCTGGCGTGATCAGCGGCACGCTCGCGATCTTCCTGGGCATCATCGCGTTGGTGTTCGTGCTGACGAGCCTGGTCGGCATATGCCCGGCCTACCTGCCGTTCGGCCTATCGAGCTGCAAGGAAAGCAAGGCCTAGCACGCCGAAATCGGGGTCCGTCCCCGGTTTTCTTCACTTACCTAGGCGACGGTTTCCGGCGCGTAGGCCGCCGGCCAGCTCAGGCGATGCCCGGTGCTGGCCGCGAACCGGTCCAGGTCCTCGGGCGTATCGATGTCCACGCTGTAGCGCTGATTGTCGGTATCGAACCAGCACACGCGCTCGGGGTGCTTGTCGCGCCACTTGCGGCAGGCGAGGTCCGCGCTTCCGGCGAGCCACTGCTCGCGCAGCGCGGCATCGAACATGACCGGGTTGCCCGGCTCGGTCG
>JBAUTD010000629.1:0-3748 GCA_049582045.1 Burkholderiales bacterium | reverse complement strand
GCGCGCCTGCGGCAAGCTGCTCGCCTGCGGCAACGGCGGCTCGGCGGCCGATGCGCAGCACTTCGCGGCGGAGCTGGTTAACCGATTCGAGACCGAACGGCCGCCGCTTGCGGCGGTCGCGCTGACTACCGACTCCTCGGCGCTCACCGCGATCGCCAATGATTACAGTTACGAGCAGGTATTCGCAAAACAGCTGCGCGCGCTCGGGCGCAAGGGCGACGTGCTGCTTGCGATTTCCACCAGCGGCAACTCCGGCAGCGTGCTCGAGGCCGTGCGCGCGGCGCGCGAGCTCGGGGTGCGCGTGGTGGCGCTGACCGGCAACGGCGGTGGCAAGCTTGCGCCGCTGCTGACCCCGGGCGATGCGCACGTTTGCGTTCCTCACACGCGAACAGTGCGGATTCAGGAAGTGCACCTGCTGGCCCTGCACTGCATCTGCGACGCAATCGACTTTCAGCTATTTGGAGCGAGGCAATGAGAAAAATTCACTTGCTGCTTGCATTCGTCCTTCCCGCCTCTGCCGTGGTGCTTCAGGGGTGCTTCCCTGCCGTCGTCGGCGTGGGCGCGGGGGCGGTCCTGTCCGCGACCGACCGGCGCACGACCGGAGCCCAGATCGAGGACGAAGGCATCGAGCTCAAGACCAAGGGCCACATCGGCGAGCGCTACGACGATAAGGTTCACGTCGACGTCACCTCCTTCAACCGCTCGGTGCTGCTCACCGGCGAGGTCCCGGAGCCGCAAATCAGGGCCGACATCGAGAAGATCGCGGCGTCGGTGCCGAACGTGCGCGGCGTGACGAACGAGATCGAGATCGCGGGAATTCCTTCGGCACCCGCCCGCGCGAACGACGGCTACCTCACCGCCAAGGTCAAAGGCCGCTTTCTGGAGGCCGACAAGTTCAATCCGATTCACGTGAAGGTGGTCTCCGAGGCCGGCGTGGTCTACCTGATGGGCATCGTGACCGAGCAGGAGGCCGCGGACGCGGTCGAGATCGCGCGCACCACCGGCGGTGTGCGCAAGGTGGTCAAGATCTTTGAATACTGCAAGCCGACAGACCCGATTTGCCGTCCGCACGAGAAGGCCGCGGCCGAGCCGAAGAAGTAAGCCGGCGCCGACTGCGTACCGCGTGGCGCAAACGCCGCCCGAATTCGAGCGCAAGGTCCGAGCGCCGCAGGATCTCGCGCGCTGGATCGGGTCGATCGCGCGTCCGCTGGTGTTCACCAATGGCGTGTTCGATCTGCTGCACCGGGGCCACGTCACCTACCTCGCGCGCGCGCGGGCCTGCGGCGGCTCGCTGCTGGTGGCGTTGAACTCGGACGCCTCTGCGCGGCGGCTCGGCAAGGGCGAAGACCGGCCGCTCAATCCGCTCGAAGACCGCATGGCCGTGGTCGCCGCGCTCGAGGCGGTGAGCGCGGTTACCTGGTTCGAGCAGGACACCCCCGCTGCGCTCATCGAGGTCTGCCGCCCGGACGTGTTGGTCAAAGGCGGCGACTGGCCCGTGGAGCGCATCGTCGGCGCGCACGAGGTGCTCGCGCGCGGCGGGCAGGTGCGCTCGATCCCGTTCGAGCACGAGCGCTCGACCACGCGCCTGCTGGAGCGGATCCGCCGCGCCCCGCGGACTTGACGCGCTCGCGGTACACTTTCGCATGCGTCTGCACCAGCTCAAGATCGATTACGACGCGGAACAGGACAGGCTCCTGATGCTCGTTTCGGCGAGCGACGGCGTCGAGGTGCGCCTGACGCTGACCCGGCGCTTCGTCAAGCTGCTCTGGCCGCTGCTGGTGAAACTGGCCGAGGAGGCGAGCCCCCGGATCCGCACGCAGGCCAATCCGGAGGCGCGCAAGGCGCTGTTCGGGATCGAGCACGAACAGGCGGTCGCGCGGGCCGATTTCTCCCGTGCCTACGAGGAGAAGCCGCGCTCGACGCCGTTGGGCGAAGAGCCGCTGCTGCTGGCCCGCATCCAGACCGGGCGCAACCGCGAAGGCCAGCCGGTCGTCGCCCTGCACCCGGCCGAGGGCAGCGGCGTGACCCTGACTTTCGATTCGGTGCTGCTGCATTCCGTGTGCCGGTTGCTGCAGTCCGCGGTGAAAAAGAGCGACTGGGACATGGACCTGCGGCTACCCGACTCGGAGGCGCGGCAGCCCGCCGAGCGCGCTCCGCGCACGCTCAACTAGCGCGCACGGCCTCGAGCTGCTCCGAGATCTCGAGCCATTCGGTCTCGGCGCGCGCCAGTTCCCACTTGAGCCGCGCGTCGTCCTCCAGTGCCTGCGCGAGCGTTTGCTTGTGTGCCTCGGCGTACAGCCCGGGCTCGGCGAGCCGCGCGACCACCGCGGCATGCTCGGCTGACAGCTTTTCGACCTTGGCTTCGATACGCGCGAGCCTCTGCTCGAGGGGCCGCAGGCGGGCACGCTGCGTTTCGCGCGCCGCGGCGTCTTCGCGCCGCGCCTCGCGCCGGCCGCGTTTGGGCTCGCCCGGCCCGGATCCGCGCTCCTGCCTCAGCCGCAGCTGGCGGTAGTCCTCGAGGTCGCCCTCGAACTCGGTTACGCGCTCCCCACCGACCACCAGGATGCGGTCGGCGCAGGTCGCGAGCAGGTGACGGTCGTGCGAAACGATGACGAGCGCTCCGGCGTAGCCCTGAAGCGCCATGGCGAGCGAGCGGCGCATTTCCAGATCAAGGTGGTTGGTCGGCTCGTCCAGCAGCAGCAGGTTCGGCCGCCGCCTGACCAGCGCCGCAAGCGCGAGGCGCGCCTTTTCGCCGCCCGAGAGGGGTCCGATCGGCCGCCCGGCGCGCTCCGCGGCGAAGCCGAAGCGGCCCAGAAAGTCGCGCAAGTTCTGTTCGCGCTCGCCGCGAAACAGGCGCAGCATCATCGCGAGCGGTGTCTCTTCGGCGCGCAGCATTTCGACCTGGTGCTGGGCGAAATAGCCGATCACGATGCCGCGCCCTTCGGTGCGCCGCCCGGAAAGCGGTGCGAGCTCGCCCGCCAGCAGGCGCACCAGCGTCGTCTTGCCCGCGCCGTTGGCGCCGATCACCGCCAGCCGGTCGTTGCGCGCCACCGCCATGGACACGCCGGCCAGGACCGGCCGGTCGTCGTACCCTGCCGCGACGTCCTCCAGCGCCACGATCCTCTCGGGCTGACGCTCCGGATCCTCGAACTGAAAGCTGAACGACTGGGCCGCGTATACCGGGGCGATCTCGGTCATGCGCTCGAGCTGCTTGAGCCGGCTCTGCGCCTGGCGCGCCTTGCTCGCCTTGGCGCGGAATCGCTCTACGAACGACGTGATGCGCTGCACCTCCTTGGCCTGGCGCGCGGCGAGCGCAGCCTGCTGCGCGAGCTCCATCGCCTGCAGCCGCTCGTAGGCCGAGTAGTTGCCGGCGTACAGGCGCAGCGTCGCGTTGCTGATGGCGAGCGTGTGGTCCGAGACGCGGTCGAGAAAATCCCGGTCGTGCGAGACGACCAGCAGCATTCCGGCATAGCCGCGCAGCCAGTTTTCGAACCAGAGAATGGTGTCGAGGTCGAGATGGTTGGTCGGCTCGTCCAGCAGCAGCAGGTCGGAGGGGCGAACCAGAGCCCGGCCGAGGTTGAGCCGCATGCGGTAGCCGCCGGAGAACTCTCTTACCGGGCGCGTGGCGTCTGCCTGAGCGAAGCCCAGGCCGGCGAGCAGCGTCATGGCCCGCGACTGGGCGGTATAGCCGCCGGCCGAAGCGTAGCGCTCGTGCGCGAGCGCAAGCCGCTCGCCGTCGCCCGCGGCT